>JANOXZ010000497.1:0-3870 GCA_031418695.1 Synechococcales cyanobacterium VAR_35_metabat_10 | reverse complement strand
GGGCCAAAAATCTTTACCGCGATCGCGCTTCTTACCCCAGATAATACTTCATCCATCCGGTGAGAAATAAAGCCACCAATATTTGGTACAACCCCAGGAATTCTTTCAAATTCTTTCCGAATGGTCTCAATAGTCTCTTCTCGATTTTTCGCACCTTCTTTACTGATCTGGATATCTACTTCTGATCCATTTACACCAGCTACTTCTGTATCGCCGATCGCCCGCCCAGATCGAAATTGAACTGTTTCAATTCCAGGATTTTTTGCCAGGGCTGCTTCAATAGTTAGTCCAACCTGATTTGTTGCTTCTAATGACTGTCCCGGCATTAATACTGCGGCAACTACTAGTGATCGATCTTGAAATTCTGGTAAAAACACTTGTCCCAATCCAGTCATCATTACTAACGATGCCACAAAAGCAGCCAATGAAGCTAATAACACTAGTTTAGGGCGATGAATCGAGAACTTTAAGGCTGGACGGTAGAGTTTGTGAGCTTGCTTTTCTAACCAAGTCTCGGTACTCGGTAACTTGGTATTGACCAATAATAATGCGCTCATTGCAGGAGTTAGGGTCAGTGCGACCAAAGTAGATGCAGCGACCGACAGTAAATAAGCTAATCCCATGGGGGTGAATATTTTTCCTTCTACCCCCGATAATGCAAAGATTGGTGCAAATACCACAGCAATAATAATAGTAGCAAATAACACACTGACTCGTACTTCTACTGAACCATTAAATACCACCTCCAAGGGAGGAATAGGGTTTCCGGCAAGCTGGTTTTCTCGCAATCGCCGATAGACATTTTCCATGTCTACAATGGCATCATCTACTACTGAACCAATAGCTACTACCAAGCCACCCAAGGTCATTGTATTAATTCCTTGTCCTGTCCAGTGAAGAACAATCATGCCTAGCAGCAATGAAACTGGGAGAGCACTTAAGCTAATCACCACTGTCCGCCAGTTCATTAAAAATAGAATTAAGATAATGCAGACAATAAGTGTACCTTCGCTCAACGCCTCCTCTACATTTTTGAGCGATGCTTCAATGAAATCTTCTTGGCGAAAAGTTGTTGTTATCTTAATATCTTTAGGTAGACCAGCTTCGATTTCTTTGATTGCTTTTTCTACTAATTTTGTGACCTTGGGTGTATCAGCATTAGGCTGTTTATTAACAGTAATAATCACTGCCGGTTTGCCACCAAAACTACCATCTCCACGCTTGAGTGCAGCCCCAATTCGTACATCAGCAACTTGTTCTAGCAAAACTGGCGTGCCATTTTTGGCTTTAATTACCGACTTTTTTAATTGCTCGATCGTTTCAATTCTTCCTACTCCTCGCACCAGTGTTTCTTGGTCGGCATTTATCAAAAATCCACCGGGGGCATTGGCATTAGCTGCTGCCGCTGCTTTGGTCACATCATCGAGGGTCACATTAAATGCTTTGAGCTGATTTGGATTTACTAATACTTGATACTGACGCTCATCCCCGCCAAAAATTACGACATTACTAACTCCTGGAACAGCTAACAGACGATTTTTTACTTGCCAGTTAACAATCTGCCATACCTTCATAATGGATGTTTTGTCAGCCGTGAAAGCATATTTTACCGTCCAGCCCAGTGGTGAGCTGACTGGTAAAATTTCTGGTTGTTTAACACTTTGGGGGATCTGGCTACGGGCTTGTTGTAAGCGTTCAGTAATTAATTGGCGGGCGCGGTAAATTTCGGTGTCATTGCTAAAGGTTGCTCGTACAGCAGACAGACCAACCGCCGAAGATGATCGAAGAGAGGCAAGCCCAGGAGTCCCATTAATGGCACTTTCGATCGGACGAGTCACTAGCGATTCGACTTCTTCTGGAGCCAGTCCTTCTGCTTCAGTCATAATTTCCACTTGCGGTGGTGCAAAGTTAGGAAATACATCTAGGGGCATCTGGGTGATTACCTGGAGACCCATAAGACTAATCACGATCGAGGCCATCACCACTAGCCAACGTTGAGCAATAGACCATCTAACAATATAATCAAGCATTTTTAAAGGAGTTAAACATTAATTGAGAACACATCTACAACTGACAATATTTAATGTGAGCAAGATATCAATCTTGGGCAGGTGGTTTTCGTTTGGACTGACTGCTTGAATAAATATCCTTTTTGGATACTTCAGCAGCAGGCGGCAATAAATGGTGTGAATTTACATCAGTAGATATAATTGCAGGCTTATATGAAAAAACTGACTCTTCTTTGGGTTCAGGATGATCATGCTCACCATCACTCTGTTCTAAATCAATATCTTCGGACATATCATTAGTCTCGTGATTACTCACAACTATTGTTGTAGTTAAGCCAGGATTTTTACGACTGAGCCAAAATTTTCTAGCTCCAAAAGCCCCTACTCCTGCTGTTGCCAAGCCACCTGCTATTAATAACCAAAAGGGTATATTAGTAGCCTTATTCTTCGCTGGAGCTGGAGCTTCATCTTTATGTTCATCCTCTTCTTTTTTCTCAGTACCACCTCGTAATGATTGAGCATACAGTTGGGTCGCTCGTTTGGTAACAACCATATCACCTGCGAACAAACCAGCTTTTACTTCTACTAGATCTCCATCAGTCTGACCCAAAGTAACTTCTGCGGCCTGAAAAGCATCTCCATTTTGAACATAAACCAGCTTTTTGCCGTTGGCATCTACTACCGCCGAAGCAGGAACTGCCAGTAAAGCCGAAGTTGTTTTATCTGTAATTACTTCTAATTCAGCAAACATACCTGGTTTCAGCAAGCCATCAGCATTATCTAATGCCGCTTGCACTGGCACAGATCTAGTTTCGCCTTGGACAGATGTGCCGATTTTGGTGATTCTACCTTCAAAGGTTTGGTCAGGTAAAGAGGCCACCTTTACCCGAATACCTTGCCCATCTCTGATTATGCCCAAATCTTTTTCATAAATATTTGCCGTTGCAAATAATTGGCTATCATTAGTAATAGTCATTAGTTTACCACCAGCATCTTGCAAAGATTGACCAACGCTTACTTCACGGGTCGCAACAGTACCGGCAATAGGTGCATTCACAGTCACCAATCCTTGGGCATTAGCAACACTCCCCAACTGTTGCAGACGAGTTTGATAAGCAGTGTTACTCAGATTTAACTGTGACTGAGCAATAGTTATATCTGATTTGGTGCGTTCTAACTGTGCTTTTGCTTCCATAAAATCTTTACGAGTTTCTGCGCGTTGCAACTGCACTTGAGATTCGGCAATTAGTGCTTGAGATGCCCGTAGTTCCCGAAAAGGTAAATCTATTTCTGCTTTTTTAAGTTCACTTTCAGCCTGTACAACTGGTGTTAAACTTTTGGCTTTTGCCGATTCTGATCTAGCTCGTTCAAGTTTGCCTTGTGACTCTAACATTTGTCGTCTTGGCAAAGCTCCTTTGGTAACCAGTTCTTTATCTCGATCGTATTGTTCTTGAGCAATTGCTTCCTCAGTCTTGGTACGAGTAATTTCGGCAGTAGAAATTTGTTTCTGGCGTTGCAGGTTTTCTTGGGCTATTTTTACAACCCCGCGCTGATTAACTAGTTTCGAATCTGTATCATACTGTGACTTGGCGGCATTTAGTTTAGTACGAGCTTGAGCTATTTCTGCATTAGAAATTGCCTGCTGACGCAACAAATTATCTTGAGCTAGCTTAAAGTCAACTTGAGCTTTTTGTAAGGCTCCTTGAGCATCAGATTGTTTTCCTTGCGAATCCACCCGCAAGTTAACTAATTCTGGCGAAGAAACTACAGCAACAGATTGACCTTTGACTACTTTGCTACCTGGTTGCACCAGCAATTGGACTACTTTGCTGGTTAAAGGAGCAGTCACTTCAACTTTTTG
>JANOXZ010000496.1:0-6424 GCA_031418695.1 Synechococcales cyanobacterium VAR_35_metabat_10 | reverse complement strand
ATATCCTTATGAGTCCCTCCGGGGAAGACCTCTAGCCGTTGCACTTCAGTTTTGAATTGACGATTGTGAGCAATAAAACGAGAATCAAAGATATGATAAACAATTCCATAATAGTAATATCTGATAAACTTTATCTGTAGATTGCCCAATTTCTAAATAAAAAAATACCACCTACTTCAACTTATCATTAAAATAGGTGGTTACATTTTATTAATCTTGGTTATTTACAGTGATTTTAATGCTTCAGCAGTTAACATCCCTATTTTTAAATGAGAGCGTTCGATCAACTCAATATGATCTACACTGCCAATTAAAAATTGGATCGATGTTGGAGCTTCACTCCAATTAAAAGCACATGCTCGGAGCTTTTCGCCAGTCAGAGCTGCAAACCAGCCCGCTAAGAAACCAGCTTCTAAGCTAAAGGATCGGTAAGTTGCGTCATCTTCGATTGCAACACCGCCACCGATACCAGAATTTTCGATCGTTACAATCACTAAACCCTGCTTAGACAAACTAAAATCGATAGAGGGTTTGCCTAAGCCATGAACAGACCAAGCTGCTTGAATTTGAACAAAAAATTCGGGAGCAATAGTAGTTAAGAGGGTTTGGCCGTAGTACTGAAATATATCTTGTGATACACGCTCACAAAAAGTCTTGCCCCAGCTATCACCAAAGGTATATAGAGCTAGGTAAGAGGCTTCGCCTGTTTCCACCCGTAAGGTGTTAGAGATGCTGCGCAGTAGTACTTCTGGCACAGCAATCAATCGATCTCCGTGGCGAGAGGCCAGCAACCCGGTAGCTGGATTAGATTTTATGTAGCTTTTAGGGTTAAAGCAATTAGTCGGAATTGGAGTGATAGATTTAGGCATAGGTAGATAACAAAGGTCTAGAGATCGGCATGTATTTTGAGGCTTTCTAGTTTGAATCAGCGTTTGCATCAGACATAATCATGTCTTGACCAAGCTTGAAGTACGGTTTGAATAAAAGTGCTTGTTCTTTTGGCAGTTCAAGGCAAAGTGACTTAAATACAAATCTGACACCTTGATAATGATGTAATCCCATTGCTTGAATCACATTTTTTTGCCAATAGATAAAGCGATCTTTTAACATCTCTTCATCTTGCAAAAGCATTCCTAAAGAGTAGTATCTTAGAGCTAGTGTTACATCCCGGCGGCAAAGTTCTACTCTAGACTCATCAATGGGCTTTTTGTCTGGGAAAGATTGGTCTTCATCAATTAAAGACATTGCCCGATCGATGATTGATTTTTCATTGGCTTGTACGGCTAAATAAGCTTCTTTTCTAACCGACCAAGAAGACATAAGATGTTCCAGGTTGCGGATATCTTGTGTGCTTGCGTAAGTTCCTTCTGCCCCTTCAACCAATGTTTCTAATAACGTAATCATGTTTCAGCTCCATGTAAATAAAATATGTGTACAGATCTTCTCAGCGAGTTGTGATACTGAGGAATAATATTCTTTGTTTGTATCCTTAATTCCTAGAAACATCATGAGTTTGAGGAATTTTATTGGAGGTCAAAAGTTGTTCGTTAATGACAGATGGAGGAATTCGCCATTTGACTTGCTTAAATAGCTCATCAACTGTAGCTAATCTTCGTGGATCATTTTTGTCAATATTAGGCTGAACAGCTTTTTTAACTTTTGGACTTCTTACTTTCTTTTGAGATGGAGAATTTCGCCACTCTACTTCTTCAAACAACTGACCAATGGTAATTAGTTCATTTGGATCTCGAACTTTTACTCTTTCTTCAATTAATGGAGTAGGAGTGCCATCTTCAGCCCAGTAACCAATTGTCAAATCCCCTTGATCATAATCCTCAACTTCTACAATTTCTGGAATATCAGAATCAGTGACTTGATACTGGGAGGGACTATCTGTTAGTCTTTTCTTTGGTTTAAAGAAATTCTGTAGAAATTGATAGGCTTTCCGAATCAAAAGTACTAAAGGATTTTTTCTTAACCAACTGTACTTTCCTGTTTTCATATTGCACCTACCGGAAGAAGTACGCCAGATTCAAGAGAGAGTTCTCCTTCCCCAGCTTCAAAGCGCTCAGCAATTTCGTTGGCCTTAGCTCCCGAAGCAATCCAAAATTCTGCGGCTTTAATGCGGTCTTCAGAACCAATTAAAAATCGACAAAAATCATTACCCATTGCATAACATTGAATCTCTGTACTGCAAAGATTTTCACTAAAAGCTACACTGAAAAAACCAGCTAGCAGCCCAGCATACAAATGACAAACTGGCTTGCCCATATAGCCTAAAGATTTAGCTATGGCTGAGTCAAACAAATCGACGTAGAAAAATCCACTGTTCCGATTAGTCAAATTGGGAGACCAAGTACCCCAACCTTGAGCTGTATATGGCCACCACCAGGTTTCCATGGCAAAGGCTAAGTTAGAAGTCTCTATAGTTAAGCCATGGTATTCTTTGAACCAGGTTTGAAAAAGAACCGCATCTTGCTTGCCCCAATCGAAACCAATCTGATATAGTAACCAGCCCGCAGCTTCTCCAACTTCATGCTCTAGTCCTTTTAACAAAGAAACAATAAAGTCTTCTCCAACCAATAGATTACGCTGATGGTTGTAGTCTTCAATTTTCCCCTGCTCTGGATCAAAGCGAAAGAATTGGGAGCGGCTATAGTGACAAGCATCCCGAGAAGAGCGAGTCGGGGTAGCGGCAGCCTGAGAAATTTGTGTTTGAATTGTTGATGTCATGGGGTAACTCTATTCTGATTTATCGACCTCAACAAACCCAGCGACTAAATGGCTCAGAATGTTCAATCGAATATATCTTGCTACCTTTATTAATCCCTATTTATTAACCATTATTACTATTCTTTAATTAATTTTTTGAGAAATTAGCCGCAAACTTGCTACTCGCTTCTTTCATTTTTTCTAGAGCCGATCGCATAACTAGTTTGCCTTTTTCTACTAAGATCTCCCCGGTCATAGGATGAATCAATGTTTGCTCAGCTTTTCTGCCGATCTCTTGTTCTAAATCTTCCACCGATTTAACAAAAGTTCCTGAAGGCATTTCAATGATCACACCAGGGCCGACGACCCGAGTTTGACAGGCCAATCGCGCGCCAGGTCGATCGATCTTGGTGAATTGTAAAGTCATTTCTTCTTGTTGCGTTGGTGTGGTCAGAGAATCTGAACCATCCATCACAAAAAAGTGGCAAGAAGCACACATCCCTTGACCTCCACAAATTTGGTCAATCAAAATATCATGCGCTTTAAATACAGATAGAATCGTGGAGTTTTGCTCAACTTCTATTTGCTTATTATCAATACTGATGGTAAATTGTGTCATGAGATAAATAAAGTGATTTCGTGTTAGGGTTTATTTAGAAGGTCTTTTGCTAATGGCGAAACATCTGAATTACTCAAGATAGTTCCGTAGTCAACAATAACTCGTTCGCATTCTTCAATGAACAATTGCACCCAGAGCCGTAAGATACAAATATCTTTCTCTGTTAAAGCCTGTTCTAAAATGCTATCATCACAACTAAGTTTGCCAAAGTGATCTGCTGACCATTTTTGAATAAATGTGAACTTTTCAGCGACACGGGCATGAGCTTTTCGCCAATAATTGCCTTGAGCTAATGCTCCAAAATAAGTATTGCTAAATACAACTATCTCATCTAATCCAGTGAGTAGAATTTTCCCTGTGCCTGTTGGGTTTGGTGGTGGCCTGTCGGTCAGATTCCGCCCTAGATATAATGCCTGTAATAGATGATTTAGCTTTGTAAAATCATTAGAAATAATATCTGTTACTCCATAGCTCTTGACTACTTCATAAAAGGAGGTATTGATTACATCTTGTCTAGAAATCAGCACGATCGGTAGGTCAGGCCAAAATTTGTGGCAATCTTTACAGACTTCAAAATAATTCGTTTTGTCGATCCTACCTAGCATCAATAATTGTGGCGGTTCTTTTGCAATGTTTACTACCAATTCATTGTAACTTTTCACGATTTTAATTCTATCGCGAAATTCCACATCTGTATTTGATGTGATCCGATCCATTTCTAACGGGTCAGATTCTGCCAATAAAATCCGAGCCGGTGGCAGTTCAAGATTTATTGCACTTAGGTCTTTAGTATTGGTAGACATTTTTCTTTAGTAGACACGACCCATAAATGGCAAGTTAGATACCTAAAATTTTTGATTTCCTTACCAAGAAAACCATTGGTGATTTTAGGATATCTCTCTTGAATCTGAACGATATTTTTAGTATGGCAAATTTTACTGATCGAAACCGTCAACTTGCAAAATAGGTACGCATGAATCTATTTTGCATGTATGTCTCCTACAGATCTATGTTCCTATCTAGTATGCCCTCTCTTACTTATTTGTTAACATAGGCCATCCTTATCTTTGTACTCTAGCATAAATGAGTTGATGACCAAGACCTTAATAAGTGGTTTGACGAGCATCCTATCTGCCTGAAACTGCTGCTAGCTATGAATTCCTTCGATAATCATAATATTGATGTCGTTCGGACATTGACCTGGTTTACCATAATCGGCAAAAAATCAAGGTCACTTTTGACTAGGAACAACTGACATTTTACTAGCTCTAGATCTGCTTAAAAAATTCGGTGATTATACTGGCATCCCCTTCCAGAAATCCCTAAAGGTAAAAATCTTGACTATCAACGATTTCTTTCGCCTGCCCCGCAACCGAATTCTTTTAATAGGGCTTTGATCCACAGCTTTGCTTTAAAATGTCAGCGGTAGCGGTTCGGTGATTTTATGGTTCCATCTGATAATAATTTTGTAACAGCGCAATGCGATCGATTGCGGACACTTAGCCAACAGACAATCGACCACTGGCGCTGGATCACCACCGACT
Organism: Synechococcales cyanobacterium VAR_35_metabat_10; assembly: GCA_031418695.1. Lineage (GTDB taxonomy): Bacteria > Cyanobacteriota > Cyanobacteriia > Cyanobacteriales > Chamaesiphonaceae > JAAFHZ01. The sequence goes on along the minus strand of JANOXZ010000496.1, from coordinate 1,549 downwards.
CGGCCACTGCTCTAACTGATAGCTTTGCTCATTGGCGGCCAGCAGAGTTCGATAGCAAAAAATACATTAGCTGGCCAGCCAGGGAAGTTCGCTGGTTGGCGACAAATATTGCTGTCCCTACAGATTTACATGGATACCCTCTGCTGGGACACAGTTTACGTTTGTCCTTGGTCTGGTGGTCGATCGACACTCAAATATACATCAATGGTCAACTAGCCCAAGCAGGCGACCTATTTGACTCCCGTGCCCGAGTTCTGTTGAGTCCCACAGTACAAGTTGGGGATATATGGGATGTAAGGATTCGTCTAGTAAGTCCGGGGCACGATCGAGGAGCTTTGATGCAATCGATCGCTGTTTACGAATCACCCGATGCCCTCAACCCCGAGCCGGGATTCATTGCCGACGAAATTATGGTGGCTACGTCATACGGTTTAACGGGAGCCACTGAAACATTAGAAACTTTAGATTGGGGTTTGCTCAAAACCGACGTAATCCTGTTTAATCAACAGCTTCAGAGTATTCGCCAGCAACTCGCCAGTCGCTTTGACAAAAAGAATGCCCAGATTTCTTTGCTTGGTCACGCCCATTTGGATATGGCTTGGTTATGGGAAGTCTCCGAAACCTGGGACGTAGCCGATCGCACCTTTACTTCTGTCTTAGCTCTCCAGTCCGAATTTCCTGAACTCACCTTTTGTCACACCAGCCCCGCCCTCTATGCCTGGATCGAAGAACATCGCCCAGCATTATTTGACCGTATTCAAGCCCAAGTAGCCAGTGGCCGCTGGGAAGTAGTAGGTGGGATGTGGATCGAGCCAGATTTGAATTTGATTAGTGGAGAATCGATCGCCCGCCAAATTATTTATGGACAGCGCTATGTTAAAGCCAAGTTTGGTCAGGTAAGCAAAGTGGCCTGGTTGCCCGATACCTTTGGGTTTTGTCAGCAGTTGCCGCAGTTTTTACAACTGGGTCAGATCGATTATTTTGTCACCCAAAAGTTTTTATGGAACGATACCAACCAGTTTCCCCATCAGATTTTTTGGTGGCAGAGTCCCGATGGTTCTAAAGTGCTGAGCTACATGTCTGCGCCGATCGGAGAAGGTGTTGAGCCAGTGAAAATCGCTGAATATGGTCGCAAGTGGCAGGAAGGAACAGGTGACAATAATGCTCTCTGGCTCTGTGGTGTGGGCGATCATGGTGGTGGGCCAACGCGGGATATGTTGTTGGTGCAGCAGCGCTGGCAGGCTTCGCCCCTTTGTCCGGCTTGGAATTTTACAACGGTAGAGAATTATTTAGCTCCTCGGGCGACTGAAGATTTGCCGGTCTGGGCAGATGAATTGTATCTGGAGTTTCATCGAGGCTGCTACACCACCCATGCTGAACAAAAAAGAGCGAATCGACAGGCCGAAGATGCTCTGTATCAAGCAGAACTTTGGACAACGATCGAAGGCATTCTAACTGGTCATTGTAAAACCCATCCCGAAATTGAGCGGGCTTGGAAATTAGCGCTGTTTAATCAGTTCCACGACATTCTTCCGGGCAGCGCTATTCA
>JANOXZ010000495.1:0-2887 GCA_031418695.1 Synechococcales cyanobacterium VAR_35_metabat_10 | reverse complement strand
ACTCCAGATCGAACAGCAGGTTATACAGGAAGGATTACAGCATCAAACGATCTTTGCGGGTAGTCGCTCTGATGTGCCACGATTGATGCTAGGCGCAATGGATATATTCGTGATGCCTTCTCTATGTGAAGGTTTACCCTTGGTAGGCATTGAGACTCAAGCAGCAGGGTTGCCAGCTATTCTATCTGAAGCAATTACCACAGAAATCTGTATCGTCGAATCGCTAATCAATCAACTGAGTCTGTCTCAATCGGCTGCTATTTGGGCAGAAGAGATTCTGCGATCCTGCAATAAATCTTCAATCGATCAAATTGAAGCATTAAAAACAGTTCAACACAGTCCTTTTAATATTCCAGTTGGGATCTCCAAACTAACCAAGATTTATGGGGAATATTAACTAGCAAGTGTTAACCCAAAAATTTCTACCTTAGCAAGTGATGGAATGTAATCTATGTAAGCATGATTCAATACATAATGGTAAAAAACAGTAAAATAGTGGCGCAGAAAAAAGATAATCATTGGCTTGTGCTAATGATTCAAGCATATGTGTTGATGGGATTAACGATAGTTGGTCTTGTCTATACCATTATGAGTCCATCGGAATTTGTGCTGTCACCAGAAATATCATTCCAAATCCTGTGTATTTTCTTCTTGGGATTAACAATTTGGTTGTTTGTGTCTTGGTATTTGATTACTAACCGCTTATTCGATCCTTATGTATTATTTCTATTAGCAGCCGTTATTTTCAATGGCGGACAGATTATCCTAGAGGTTTTCGGTCTCAATGACAAGGGATTTTTAGGTGATGTATTTGCAGTCCCAGAAGCTTTACAGGTAGTTTATGTCGTCACCCTGACCTTATCAACAATGCATTTTGGGGCGATGCTGGCAATCTTACTAGATCGCAAGCAAAGTAGATCCGAGAAATTCTTAAATTTTCTTGATCACACTGCCGAAATTAGTAGTTATTCTAGATCGAGAATCCAATTGCCCCGATCATCAGGAACTGGTTTCAGCTCGAAGCAAAGACCACAGCGAGCATTAGGGACTAGTACGAGGTTTGGTCCAAAAGCACTTCAAGCATCAGGCACTAGTAAGAGATCGAGGCGAACACCACTTCGCTTAGTAGGGGAGTCAAGGATCGAACCGCCTCGCTCTTCGGTGACTGTCTCTACTTCGAGGTCAGGGAATAAACTATCTCGCTTATTGGCAAATGTGTTTAGGTTGGGCCGAAAACCACCTCGCTTATCAACAATCGTCGTCCAACCTTCCCAACTCCAAATTCAACCATTTTCCCAGTCGGAAATGTTCGATTCATCGAGCCCTCCATTAAGCGCGATTAAGTTATCGGTTGTCCCCTTGAGTACTATTTTTACAGTTGGGCGGATCTTCCTATATATCTCCATTTTGCCCGTATTGGTGACGGCTATTAGTGCAGTCCAAGCTGCCAAATCTGCTGGTTATGCTTCTCTATACGAACAACGCGCAACTGGAGCGGAAGCATCCGCAGGGATCCTTGCTGACTTTGTCTTTCCAGGGGTATTTCTGGTGATCGCGGGGGCAAAACAGAACCCTAAGTTCCGGATATTTGCAGTTATAGTTCTCCTCTTCTATACATGTGCCAAGCTGATGATCGGCACGCGCGGATCGGCCATGATGCCGGTGCTGGCGATGTTATGGCTATGGGATAGTGTAGTGAAGCCACTGCCGCGAACACTGTTAATTGTCGGGGCTGCCGTAATGCTGCTAGTAGTTTTTCCAGTGATTGGGGCGACGAGAAATGAAGTAGCAGGAGTGGATTTGTTCTCAATTGAATTTCTGACCAAAACTTTGATGGGTGTAGACAATCCTCTGGTTGCATCAATTTCCGAGATGGGTTTCAGTGCCACAACGATCGGTTGGACGATGGAACTCGTTCCCAACGTTCGACCTTTTTCATTGGGGATGAGTGTTGTCGTTGCGATTCTGACATTAGTACCTAATGTATTTGCAGCAGGTCGTCATCCAGCTTTGACCATGTCTGGTTATGATATTCCTGATTTCTGGTTAGTCGGAGAAATCGACAAAGACTTTGCCGAAAGAGGTGGTAGTTTTGGATTTTCTTTTATTGCTGAAGCATATCTCAACTTTGGTTGGTTCGGGATCCTTGTGTTAGGCGGACTTGGTTTTTTTTATGCTAAGTTCGTCCAATGGTCTGTCCGAGATCGCGATCCATTAAAAATGGCAATTATTGCAATATTTGTCTCATTTTTTCTGTTTTATCCTCGTGGTTCATGTCAGATGATCTTTCGACCACTGATTTGGTATTCAATGTTTCCTTATCTGTGGATAAAATGGCAAAGTAGATTAAACCCATCAAGAATAGAAAGTCTTTTAAATTTACTAAAAAAGGGGAATATCTAAATTAAACTGGAATTATGATTGCCAATCTTATTACCACAATTCTTATGAATTAAATAATATTTGATACATCTAAAAATATTCGTGCAAAAGTTTTGTGAAATTTTCAATTATAACTAGAAGTCAACTATGAAAGTAATCATTTCTCTCGAGCATCGCTTCGATCGGACACCTGACGGGCGGGTGTGGACGCAGACAAATTTTGCTTATTCCTTCTGGTTGCGGTATCTGAAGGTCTTTGATCGGGTGTGTGTAGTAGCTCGAGTTCGCGATCTGCCCAGCGTTCCCGCCGACTGGGAGCGTGCTGACGGCGAAATGGTTTCGTTTGCAGCAGTGCCTTGCTACATTGGTCCGGTAGAGTATTTACTCAAGGCAAGTCAAGTTAAGCAGGTGATGCGAAATACTGTTGGGGTCAGAGATGCAGTTATTCTTCGCGTTCCTTCTCGACTGGCTACTGATATCCAACCTCTGTTGAGACGGAACAATC
>JANOXZ010000494.1:0-2546 GCA_031418695.1 Synechococcales cyanobacterium VAR_35_metabat_10 | reverse complement strand
GCGGATCGACTACGTTCAAACATCCGCTATGCTGACAGGCTGGAAACAAGAAGAAAATCTTGAGTTTTTGAATGAAGTTAGCTCGGTACCACTTCAACAAGGACTGAGAAATCTTCAAAAAGCGTTTACTAATTTCTTTGCTGGTCGGGCAAAATATCCCAATTTTAAGAAGAAACATCAAGGTGGTAGTGCCGAATTTACTAAGGCTGGTTTCCGCTGGAAAGATGGTCAAGTATTTCTGGCTAAATGTACTGAAGCCTTGCCGATTCGCTGGAGTAGGGAGGTTCCCCAAGACTGCACCCCGTCTACTATTACTGTCAAACTTGATGCTAGTGGTCGCTGGTTTGCGTCCTTGCTGGTTGATACCAATATCGCCCAACTGCCAAAATCGGACAAATCGATTGGACTGGACATGGGTATAACTAGTCTGATTGCCACCAGCAATGGTGACAAGATTGCCAATCCCAAACACTTTAAGCAACTTCGCAAGAAGCTTAAAAGAATCCAAAAAGCGTTGTCTCGTAAACAGAAAGGGAGTAACAATCGACAGAAAGCACGGCTGCAAGTGGCTAAAGTCCACGCGCAGATAACCGATGCTAGGAAAGATTTTTTGCACAAGCTGACAACTCAACTGGTTCGTGAAAACCAAACGATTGTAGTTGAGGATCTGGCTATCAAAAATATGGTGAAGAACCATAAACTTGCTCTTGCGATTAGCGATGCTAGTTGGGGAGAACTGATTCGCCAACTCGCTTACAAATGCGAGTGGTATGGTCGAGAATTGATTAAAATTGACCGCTGGTTTCCTAGCTCTAAGAGGTGTGGGAACTGTGGGCATATTGTCGATAAGCTGCCATTGAATGTCAGAGATTGGGCATGTCCTAAATGTGGGGTTAACCATGACCGAGATATCAACGCAGCACATAATATTTTGGCGGCAGGGCTTGCCGTTTCAGTCTGTGGAGCGAACATAAGACCTGATAGAGAATTCTCTAAAGGGCAGTTGCGTGAAACCCGAAGCGGAAAGTGCGGTCTTGGGGTTTCCCCAAGTGGAGCACCTTTCCAAGACAAGGGAAAGAAGCAGAAAATCTAGTTGCGAAGCTAGAGAATCTCTGCCGTTTACGGCGGAGAGTAGTCAATTACTTTGAATTACAGCTACCATGTTGACAGCTCTCGAATCGATGGGTTGCAAAGTAAGTATTATCGCGTTTACCAAACCAATTATACCGATTGTCGCGAATTTGCAAATAGCCACGATCTCCTAACCATTTTAAGCCAGGTAGCCACCGATATAGATCGATCGCCAGATTGACTCCTGGTAATAATTTACCAATTGCTTCAGCGGCTTCACTACCCTGCCAGCGTTGCTGCGGATCGTCGGCATTTATCAACATCATCCCTTGCTGGCAATCGGCTTCAGTTACGCCAAATTCAGCGAGTGTGAGTTTATCTTGCATGGGGATATACTGGAAGATTTTCCCTCGATCTACTTGCTCTAACTGCTGGACAAAGGTCACGCACAGATTGCAGTTACCGTCATAAATTGCATAGTAAGACATCGATCGATAACTAGATAATAAAAAAGAGCTATAGCTTTACTATAACTCTTGCGATCGATTAATTCCATCTGCTAAAAATTGAGAATTAACGACGGGAAGACATGGACATTACGAATTGGAGAATGTACCAGAAGAGTAGTGCAACAGAGGCAAATAATTCTAGTGAAGCAGCGACATATTGACCCGATGAAAAGTGATTCATCACTTTGGATGTCGAGTATAAGATCGATGCCGAAGCAAAGATAATCATGGCACCCGAAAAGATCAAGCCTAACTGGAAGCCAAAGATCATGCTACAGACAATTAGACCCAATACGACGAAACCACAGATTCTGAGGATTCCACCCAAGAAGGTAAAATCTTTGCCAGTGGTAAACACTACCGCAGATAAACCGCCGAAGAGGAACAGCGTCAAAATCCCCGCAGTCGGAATCACCGAAGGATCGGAAAATCTACTCGCGATGTACACAATCGGGGCAAAAATCAACGCTTCGGCAACCACGTAGATGCCTAATCCTGCATATTGAGTACTGACAGAATCGGCTCTAGATGCCAACTCGCTCGATAACCAACCTAGAAGCGCAAAAGCTCCCAAAACTCCAAACCAAACAAACTGGTTGCCCATCACCAAATTGGCGAAGGCTTCAGCAATCCCACTTTGAAACAAGATATACTCGACCGCAATAAATGCAGCAACTGCACCGGCAAGATGGGTATAGGTTTTCTGAATAAATCTAGCTCTTTCCTGTGGCTGTGCTTGAGCAACTGCGTACATAGGTTGAATCCCTTAAATTTTACTTTTCTCTACTACTAATCTAATCTATCGATCGCCATGCTGTGGGTAACTTAATACAACTTTTGCAATCGGGAAGAGATGGGAGTTGGGAGTTGGGAGTTGGGATATTGGAGGCGGATCTGAATTATAACAATCCTATTTGAGTGTCTTGCAGTAACGTTAACCTGTAGGGGCGGTGCTTCATGCCCGCC
>JANOXZ010000493.1:0-19342 GCA_031418695.1 Synechococcales cyanobacterium VAR_35_metabat_10 | reverse complement strand
ATGTGTTATTTTGATTTGCTTATAATGTTTTGTAATTGGGTAAATTCCTTTAGGATAGCGATTGTATTCAGATTGTTATTTTTTTTAATTGCGGTAGTGTTTTAATTCTTCAAAGAAATTTGTTAACGTGATGATTTTTGTTTTTTCAAACATTTTTAATGACAGAAGATCATTGTCACCAGTAATTAAAAAATCAGCTTTGCCATCTTTGGCTAACGCTAATAAAAAATTATCGTTTGAATCCCTGCAAATGTTAACCTTGCTGTTTACTTCGATAAGGTCAATATAATCCTCCAGGGTTAAGAGCATTTCTTCCACTGCATGTGAAGAAAAATATTTCTTTAGTTTGGGGAATTTTGAAACTCTGTTTATTTCGTCCAGCAATTCTGTGCTGAAAAGAATTTTTGTTTTAGGATGGGAAAGTAAATTATCGAGTTTACGATGTTTATCAGAAATAAGAAAACTGATCCAGATATTTGTATCAATTATAAGGCGTACAAAGTTATTTTTTGGCATAGCGGGCTGATCTTACCTTTTCTACAATTTTGGTAATTTCCATTAAGCTTGGTGCAGAAGTTGAATTACGTCGCATTTTTTTGAGGTAAGCTTTAAATTTTGTCGCAGGCGCATCACTTACCCTAATTAAATTGAGGTCTTGCATGCCCTTAATTAATTTGAGGGCCTTTGGATTCAGTATTTCAATCTTAAGTGCTTCCATAGTTCAAATTTAATGCTTTTAAGTTATAAAAAAAAGAGGTTTGGTAACATTACAGCTAACGACAGGGCTTGCCGAAATGGAGGAAATAGGTCTTCCGTCCGCCTGGCTAACTGAAGCTGAATTTAAAATTAAAAGTTGATTGTTAGCACTACTGCCCGGCAAAAAATCATTAAAAGCCGCTGGTTAAAAACCAGGCGGCGGCAATCTAACAGCTTACCTACATCGGCAGAAATGTTGGCTGCTTTGTTTTGTAGATAAGTTTTAAAGACTATTGAAAATATAACTCTTAATCAATGTTAATTAAAGTGAAACAGATAAAATCTTCTCCCTGAATTATAAGTTTGTTGTCTTTATAAGTTATCGATTTTATTATATCAGTTTTAGATTTGCCAGAATCCATAAGTATTGTTGTAAATAGTAACCTACCAGTACCCGACACGCCAAAATTTAGAAGAGTTTCGGTAGGAGAAATTCTATTTATTTTACCAATTAACCTGTCGGGTATATCAAATCTTAAGTGTTCGAACTTGTCAAAAACAATGCTCCCTGTAGAATCTTTTAATCTGATATTTATTGGGTTCAATAATTCAAAATTTATTACGCAATTTGGGCCAGAACTTGTTAACGTGTCGTTTGTGACTATTGAGATTCGACCGGGACATGTCCCCCCAAAGCTTAGAGAATTTGCAATGTCCATAACAAAGGTATAGTTAGCATATTTAGGAAATTTTAAAACATTCTTTAGCTCTTCAAACCCTTGTCTTTGTTCAGGATATTCAGTTAGCACAGAAAACACTGTACATCCTGGGTCTCCCTCATTACAATTTGTTGAACAATCATATGGAATGACTTCTGTATTGTCTGTTTTAATTATGCAATTGGGGTCGTCAATAAAGCAAGATGCCTTTATTTTATAGTCTTTTGTTTTTTTGCACTTTACTGGATCTCCACCAACTCCTATATGTGTGCAGGGAAGTGGATAATCTGTATTTGGATTAAGTTGTATCATTTTCGTTTCCTTCTCCTGAAAATATCCATTGATAAGAGTATCTATCTGTAGGGATATCATAATTTTCTTTGTGCCGTGATTATTTCTTAGAAATTGGCCATAAACCTTATCTAATGTTGTCTCACAGCAGTACTTTGTATCGTTAACTAAGTGAGCATAACAAGATGAAACCTCACATGGAAGAGGAGGAGGTCGTCTATTTCTACATTTTTTAAAAGTTACTGTAGAAAATAAAAGTGATGTAAATAATATTAGCTTAATCATGATAAAAGTATTTAAAGATTAAAAATATATTTTGATGTTTAACAGCTAACAGTATGGCTTGCCGAAGTGGGGGACATAGATATTCGTCCGCCCCGGCTTACCGAAGCTAAATTTATAAATAAAAGCTGATGATTTGCACATAGCTAAATTAATAACGTCAAGCTGGATATGAAGCCAAATTGAAAAACAAAAAGTTGAAACACGGCTTCCGTCCGCCCCCATTTTGGCAAACCACATGTTAGCTGAAGCCCTAGCATGATAGCCAATTATTAATTTTCAAAAATTATGACTTGATTTTTGTAATCTATTGTAACTCTTCCGAATCGATTTAATACACTTTGTCCAAGTAATAATGGGGCAGTGAGAGAATTTGAAATAGATGCTTTAACATTAAATACCTTTCTGTTTCCAAGTTCTATTTCTTTAATTATGAATACTCTGCTTTTAGCTGTCGAGCCATCAGCGAATCTATAAGTTTCTGTTCCTATGAAATCTTCATTTTTGACTGTGCCTGTTCTTATCAATGTTAAAGCAACATCAGATGAAATTGAAACATCTGCTGCGCCTGCATCAAAAATAAAATTAATTTTCAATGCCCCATTAATGGTAATTGGTATCTCATAAACTCCGCCTGTCTTCTTCATTGGAATTGAATTTACAGCAAGGTTTGAATTTGTTAAAGGGGCTTTAATACAATTCATGTCAATTTGTAACTTATTACATTCATCAATGTCATAACCAAAATTTATTGCCTTTTCCAATTCAATGCATGCAAGTTTAGTGTCATTGTTATCAAAATGAGCAACCGCTTTAAAATAATAAATCATTCCTTCATACCTTGAGGCAGGTTCTGGATTCACAACATACTCCCGATATTCTTTGATTGAAGTAGTTGCTTTATTCAACCATTGAAGAACATTTTTAGAATCATTTAAGTTTAAATAGCATTCTACAATATCCATCATGTTTTCAAATGTTGGACGTAGAAAAAACATTTTACTTTCTGAAATAGTAAGTTTTCGCTTTAATAACCATTTATTATGTTCTGCTATACTTAATTTATTTTCTTTTTCAAAAATATTTAGTAGTCGTAAATAGTCATTAAGTGCTAGATTATAATTTTTAATAACCGTTTTCTTTAATGTAGCCCTTTCAGATAATGCTCTCCAATTGTCTGGGTTTTCGTTTAGTGATAATGATAAATTTTTGAAAACTTCGCCTAAGTTTTCTTTGTCTTCATTTTCAACATCATTCGTTCTGTAAATTGCATCTGCAATTATGTAATACAATTCACTTCTTTCAGCTTTTGTTAACTTTAAACGGTAGCTTCTTAAGAGATCCTTTGCATATTTAATATTTTGTTCTGCGAATTCTCTGAATTCAATTTCTGAAGGAAAACAAGAGTCAGTTAATGTTGAAAGTATGTATTGTTGTGTATATTGGTATTTAAGCGAGTCAGCATAAGGATTATACCGGGTGTTATTGTTTTTAATTGCTAAATTTAAAAAAAGACTTTTATAGTAGTAATCAATATTTTCATTAGAACTAGATATGGCTGTATTACTTTTTCGGTAATAGCTACTTGTGGCCTTTGCAATTATTAAATTATAACGATAGTCAATGCTTTGGTTTTTCAGTTGTTCATATAGAGTATCAAAAGTCTCAATTTTATCAAAATCCCAATTTAGGGCCAACAATTTTTGACGTAAGGGCTCTTCATTATTATAAAACACACAAGTGTTGCAACACAAATGATTATGAACCAAGTTAAGAAGTGGTGTCAACTCTTTGTATGATACATTTGGTTGGCAACATACATTTAACGGTATTGTAAAAAGTATAAATGCTTTTAAAAATATTAGTTTAGAAATCATAATCCTATTTATAGACGAAATTATTCTAAAGTTCTTTTAACAAATTTAAAAGTATCACCATTTAGTTCTGAATCTCGAAGAGGGTTTCAGCTAACGGATAGGGCTTGGCGAAGTTTGGGCATTTGAAATTCATCTGCCCGGAACCGCTGCCCAATATTGTTACTGAAAATGAAGATAAGAACAAAAAGCCAAATTGAAAAACTTCTGCCCGAGCCAAAGCCTAATAGCGAACCAATGCTGATGGGTATTGCTTCTGCCCAAATTTAGCCAAACCCCCTGTTAGCCGTTCGTGCTTCTTCTCGGTCGTCATAATGTCCATGTCTTACTTGAATTGTCAAAGTTGTTTGTTATAAAAGATATTTCGTTTGATAACTCATTTGATAAAGTCAATGCTAGATAAAATGTCGCCCTTGATAAACCAACATATAAATATTTTAAGAAAAGGTCATTGTCCAATTTCTGTTTTTGTAAGTCGTCGATGTTATGAAAAAATACAGATTCAAATTCTAAACCTTTGATTACTTTAATTGAGAAAACTCTTACTGTGTTTTTGTCGCCTAAAACTTCTCCATTTCTACATGCTTTTACAAGAATACCAATGTCAGCAAGAGTGTCCAAACTACCCAACGTATTTGCAAATTCTTCAAGTTGACTTTCTTCTGGAAGGAAAATTGCAATTGAAGGAATCGAGTCGCCATATGCTTTATAAATTTCAAGAATCCTGTTAGCTATCCATTCAAGTTTTTCATCTTCTTCTTGAGATATAAACATCAAAGGTTTTGGTTCAGCCTCGTCCTTTGCTATATACGATTCATAGCTTGCTGTTTGTCCTGTTGATTGTTGGTATATTGACTTTGCTAACGAAAGAAGAGTAGGACTTTGACGATAAGAAACTTGCAAATTTTTAATTTCGCTATAGGCATTTAATTCAGTGAAGTCTTCCCATGAATTAATCCCTTCCGATGTCATACGCTGCATTAGGTCGCCTGAAAGAGTTACAGAGGAAAGTTCAGGATGCCCAAAACTATTGATTGCCATTAAGTCAATGATAGAAAAGTCTGTCGCTTCATCAATTCCGATAACTGGTTTACAATTATTTTTAAAACTGTTTAAATATGGGTGATTTATGCTGTTGAATTGTTCTGTTGAAGATTTATAGATTTTTAGAACAACATTATTTACGAATGAGATAAGTAATGCTTGTTCATCTGAATGAATGCGACTGTTTTTATCTTTTTTAACAAGCTCATCCAACATTGTTAAATTCCAATTGATAGATTTAGAATTGAGTTCTTCCCTTCTAAATCTTTTATATACCATTGGGATTTCTCTAAGAATATTTGCAACGATGCCTTTTATTATTCTTTCAAAAAACTTTTTGAAATAGGCGGTTTGTCCAATTAAATCATATTCTACTTGTTCATAGGCTTCTGGAATAATTTGAATTAACTCCCTGTCTCTTTTTGTTATTCTTGTGTTTTTGTCAAATTTTTTAAGTGCTTGTTTCCTGCATAGAGATTTTAATTTTGTAAATAATTCTCGTTCAAAATCAAAAGCTGCCACTTCCTCCTTTTCGTCAAAATCCTCCTGTTCAATATCAGTTTCTTCATCGTCATCTTCTTCTGTATCCTGTGATTCTGCTTTCCATTTTTTTAGAAGTTCGGTAAGAAAATTTACTTTTTCAGAGTCTTTATTTGTGTTTATTTGAATTCTTGAAGCAACGATTTCAATTACGGCTGAATATTCTTCTGCAATAGCGTCGGATTCTTTTTTAAAGTTGTTAGTCAGATTTAAATAAAGGCGAATCAATTCCTCAATACTTTTTACATCGCTTTTTACATTGATATAATTCTGAATTGATTGCCCGACAATTTTCCATTGAAAGGGAGTTACATCAATTTCAGAAACTTTATTCAACTTGTCTTTTTGGAAAGCCATATAAGAACTTTCAAAGCCTTTAATAATCTCGATTATATTTTTTGACTTGTTAGAAAATAGATTGATACCATTTGCTTTATTATAAACTAAAAAAGGTCTTTTTGTTTCAGAAACGAAACGATATGTTTTTATGAGTTCGTTTTTGTGAGATGCCCAAACTTTAACTCTTTCAGAATCGGCTGTAAGTTCTTCTAATTTCATACTGTTTCTTAAAAACAATGCAAGCAATTCATTTGGTGAGAAAAATATCCAACTTGTTTTTTGCGTAAAGAGTATATCTTTTTGAGATTGAGTAAGAGGTTTGTATTCTTCTATTGAAGGTGAAATTAAAAACTTTATTCTTTGAATTAATGAAGTCGTTTTCCCTGTTCCTGGCCCTCCGTTTATTATTAAAGCACCATCAAATATTTTGGAACGTTTAATTGTTTCTTGAATTGGGTCAAGAATTGGTTGATAACGAAGCTCTGCATATTTACGAATAAAACTTTGAGCTTTATTTAGATAGGCATTCTTTTCTTCTTTTCTTGACGCAATTCGCTTAACTAATAATTCAGCTTCTTCTGTAGTTGCATTTTCTAACTTTTGTTGTGCTTCATCAATTTCATTTTGTAGCGAAAGAATTTTTGCAATATCTTGGAATGAATGTGCTTTGCTATCATTGGCAATACGTATCAGAATATCTGTTGCATATTCTCCGTCTAAATGACTTGGTCTATAAGTTGCCCTATTGAAAATTTCAATGTCTATTTCACCTATTGGTGTTTGATATTTATGTTTTCCTTCGTGATTGCCAATTAATAAACCACCCAACTTTGAATCTCTCGGAACAGTAAAACCGTCACCTTTATAAGTTGAATTTTCAGTATAACTTGACTGCGGATTAATATTGCCTTTGAAGTCTTTTTGAAATTGAACTATTGTAGCTTGTTTGTTGATTAGCCAAAATTGTTTTTCTTCATTGTTGTAAATAGTCAATGCTCTTCCTACTGCATTGTTAGTCGCACTAATTGTAATTTCTAAATTTCTATGCCTTTTTATTTTCTCTGCTATTTCTTCGATTTTCTCTATCATATGTTTTTGTGAAGGGTCAAAAATATTTTAGTTTGTTGAATTGTGAAGTTTCGGCGGGTGCATGACGGCTAACGATAGGGCTTTGCGATGTTGGGGGATTTGAAATTCTTCCGCCCGGAACCGCTGCGCAATTGAAAAACAAATGTACAAATAAAGTACAAAAAGTGATTGAAAAACTTCTGCCCGAACCAAAGCCCAACAGCGAACCGATGCTGATGGGTATTGCTTCTGCCCCAATATTGCAAAACCCCATGTTGGTGGCAGTTTTGCTATTGCATTATTATATTCTCAAACTTATAGTCTGCTGGTAAATTTTCAAATTTATCTTTAGTAATTGTAATTTTTTTGTTCTTATCCTTTATTCTGAAATATGTAATTGAATATCCTGCCATATATTCTTTTCTCAAACCTTTGTCATCAATAGTGTATCCAAAGTCTGAATAAGTCGCACCATCCCCACCGTCTAATCCATCAATCGAGTATGAATTTTTAAACCTACAAATATTGTCATGTGTTGGCTCAGTCCAATATTTTGTTTCCTTTTCGGAAATTTTTGTTACTTTACTATTAGCAGGAATTCTCTGCTCAATAATAATACAAAATGTAGTGTCACTTGTAACAACTTTTCTAAACCAAAGTCCTTTGTCCACTTTTGGAAGTGATTCTATCACTTCGTATTCAATTTTGTTTGTTGTGTACTTAGTGCCATTCATTGTGAAAGAAAGCGGCCCCATTGATTGCTTTCCTTTTACTAAAGCAGCTACTTTCATAATCAACAAATTCTCATTTGAATTCCCTATGTCTTCAGTAACTTCAAATTTTCCAATTTCTGTTTTAAAAATTTGTGCTCTTACATAATTTATATCTAAAGAAATTTCTACTTTTTCTTTTAGTCTCGGCTGTGGAGAAGATATTTTTAAATTCAAAGTTTGTGGTATTGCTAACATTGAATCAATCAAATGAGAGTCCATATTCTGAGATTTCAAAGTTGTTGTAAAAATGAAAAGGCAAAAAAATGAAATTGTTATTTTCATAAATAAAATTCTATTATATAGTTTGAAAAAATAAATAAATTTATAAGTATTTAAGTTAGAATTGTCAGAGCGGCCAAATAAAATTGCCACCAACGGACAGGGCTTTGCGATGTTGGGGCATTTGAAAAACGTCCGCCCGGAACCAAAGCCCAATTGAAAAACTGATGATGAAGATAATAACAAAAAGCCAAATTGAAACTCGTCTGCCCGAGCAAAAGCCAAATAGCATTACAAAAGCTCATTGTTATTCCGTCCGCCCCAATATTGCAAAACCCCATGTTAGCGGTTCGTTGTTCTTCTCGGTTTGTCCGCATTTACAATATTCAAAATTGGTTACCTATAAATCGCAAATTGTAATTCTTTTTTTTTCGATTATGCTAATGCTTTGATATCATTAGTAACAGAGGTTAAATCGTTTTTTCTAATCTGTTTTTATTTTTACATTCTTCATCCATTTAGCATATATAGTAGAATTTGTTAAAGCATTCCATAATTTTTCTATAGAAGAATTTATGTCAATTTAAAAATTATTTGATTTCATTTTTATTTATTTAACTTTTATAAAATAAGGCAAATTCTTCAGCAAATTCCTTAAACTTAACCTTACCCCATGTAGGTTTGCTACGATAAAAGTCTTCAAAAAGTAAACCACCTCTTTGACTTGCATAAGTTTCAACCATATTTTTTGCAACATCATCATTAATGCCTGCCTCTAACATTCCATTCAATAGTTCATAATCAGAAATCACAACCCATTTTAAATTAGTATTCCCAATTGCTTCGCCCAAAACTTTAGCTATTTCGTTTGGCGAAATTTCATCACTTGCTATGTATCTAACCGTTCTTCCAACAAAGGGACTTTCCATTTCTTCGGCAATCACATTTGCAATATCTTTTGGCGAAACCCATGGTTCTTTATCATCACCTCCATAATTTGAAATAATAGCAGATTGTGTTTTTATGGTATCCATAAAACGGAAAATATTAGTATAGAAACCAACAGGACGCATAAATTTTATGGATACATCAAGTGGAAGTTGTTTTAAAATATTTTCAATATCGTGGTGAACAGAAAGGCTACCAAATCCTTTATCACTATGTGCACCAATACTACTTAAATGCACTATTTTTTTTATGCCTGCTCTTTCAATAGCTTCTTTATAATCGTAACCTATTTGCAACATACCTGCTTTAAAATCTATGGTTTTATCAAACAGACTTCCTAGTCCTTCCCATGTTTCCATTAAATAGACTATATCAGCATCTTTAAATGTTGCAGTTAAAAAATTCACATCTTGCATTGTTCCAATTGCTGCTTTTGCACCCAACGCTTCAATGTTTTTTTTGCGTTCAGGTTTGCTACTTATAACAGTAACCGAATGCCCTTTTGATACTAAGTCTCTTGTAAGTGGTTTACCAATGTTTCCTAAAGAACCTGTGACTACTATATTCATAATTGTATATTTTATTTTGAAATTTATTTGTACGTCATATGATTTGTTAGATATCAATAGTTTTGCAATATTTGATAAAGTTCACTTTTGTTACATATAAAAAACATTAAACGTATGCCCATCAGGGTCTGCAAAAACAAAACCATAATATCCTTCTCCAAAATCTTCAGGTTTGGAAACAATTTTTCCACCTGCTTTCTCCACTTCTTTTGCCCATTTGTTCACTTCGTCTTTGCTTTCAGCAGAGAGAGTGAACATAACTTCTATTGCGTTTTTGATATCAGCTATTTTGACTTTCATGTTGGTTTCTAAAATGTCCTTTAAAAAAAAGTGCATTACAAAATTGTCATCACCTACTAAAAAACTTGTGAGTTCTTTTGTAACAGAATGTTTGCCGTTGGGTTTAAATCCTAACGCATTATAAAACTTGGTTGTTCGGTCTAAATCACTAACTCCTAAGTTTGACCATATTTTTTTTGATTGCATAATATTTTTTTTAAAATGAGGTACAATAACCACTCCACTAAGGTCGAGCCTTAATTTTTACTTAGTCTTATATAATTTGGGGAAAGAGTTATATCATTTACACATTGCGTTCATGAAGTATCACTTTACAACGACCCCATGTTAACGGTTCGTTTTTTTTCTTCGTGGTTATTCTATTATTGTTAAAATGAGATTTCGGCTTTGTTGTTTGGTCAAGTTGCTAAAATACATTTTATCAATTCTTCGATTGTCACAAGTTTGACAAAGTTAATTTTGAAGAATTTATCATTTGTTAAAAAGTGTCAACTATGTTTTTTGAAAAAGATCTTTTGACTTTTCATAGCATCGTCTAATGATTTTTGAATATATTCTATGCCTTTTACTGCTTCAGGGGTAGTTGATATTTTCTTAACTTCTTCTTGGTTAGTTAAATCTACTTCTTCAATGCGTTCGTTAATCCACCAAAGATTCCCAAACGGGTCAAGAATTCTACAAACTTTTTCTCCAAACCATAGAGTTGTAATATCAGTCACAGATGTTGCTCCAAGTTGCAGTGCTTTTTGGTAAACCTTTTCAACATCTTGCACATACAAATTTAAAAAATTTGGTGTAGGGTTCCAACCTTCCCTTGAATCAAAGAGCATTACCATCGCATCTCCTAATTTTACTACAACATGGATAACTAACCCTTGCTCATTCTTCAATTTACTGTTCGGAATTTCTTTGGCTCCAAATGCAGCTTCTAAAAATTCGATTAACTTCTCCGAGGATTTAGATATTATCCAAGGGGTTACCGATGTATAATTTTCAGGAACTTTTTTAATTTTTGAAGATTTGTTGTTTTTCATGTTGTGTTTATTTTAAAGAGGCACAATTACCTCTCCACAAAGGTTTTGCTTTAAATTTTAAGAAGTGTTACACAATTTGGGGAAAGAGTTGCATCATTCACACATTGCGTTCGTGAAGTGTCGCTCTACAATGACCGCTAACGTTAGCGCTTTGTGCAGGTGTGGAATTAGAATTCCATCAGCCCGGAACCGCTGCCGATTGAAAAACAAATGTAAAAAATAAGAACCAAAAGCCCAACAAAGATTTTCAGCCCGAACCAAAGCCCAACAAAGAACCGCTGTTCATTGGGCTTCCTTCTGCCACACTTGCACAAAACGCCGTGTAAGCTGCTGCCTTGTCTCTCTTAGCTTCCGCTTTTCTCTCCATCAAATTCTGCTACAATTTTATTCAACGTTTCAGCAAAGTTAAAAATGTCGTCAATTGTCGCAATTTCAGTTTTAACTTCTTTCTTTTGTTCGTCAATTATTGCAAAGTATTTTTTCTGTCCGTTTAGATAAAGTCTGCAAATAGTTTTACGGTTATTGTCGTCAAGTAAAATGGCAAAATAAGATTGGTTGTCTCTATATGCGACTCTGCTTGCACTTATTTTCTGTCTCAAAATAGTTTTCACAATTAAGAAAGCTTCCATTTCTTCGTCTGTCGTTTCAATTTTACTTTCTGTCTTTTCTAAAACTGTCGTCATTGCAACTTCTTGTTCAGGCGAAATAAGTTCTCCATCGTTTTCTTTTTTCAAAGCAGATTTCAAACGTTCAGTAATAATATCGTTTATATACTGTTGAATTGATTTTTTTGTCAAAGCGGTAAACTGCTCCATAACTTTTGCAGTTAAAGTTCCACTGTAAATTTGCTTTCCAAAATGTCTTACAAAATTATCCGTTGGGTTTTGAAATTCTGTGTTAATGGCAGCTTTTAATTCTGTCATATATTTCAACTCGCTTGCAGTGTTCACAATATTATCTACATCGAAATACGATTTGTGAAACTTTTTTAATTCCTCAATTTGGTTGTCTTTAATGTCAGTAACATTAAATTCTAAAAATGGTTTCTCGTCCATTTTGTTTGCTTCAACTAAATCCGTATAAAATCTGTAGATAATTCCGTTTGATAAAATTCCAAACTTAGCTTTTGTTGTATGGAAGTATCTAAAAAGTTGCGAATTGTGAACGTCTAAATTTTCACTCCAATGTTTACACTCAACTAAAATTGAAGGTTGCCCGTCTCTCAAAATTGCATAATCAACTTTCTCACCTTTTTTAATACCAATGTCCGCAACAAACTCTGGCACTACCTCCAAAGGATTAAATACATCGTAACCCAAAGCTTTTATGAATGGCATAATGAATGCATTCTTTGTAGCTTCTTCTGTACTGATTTGAGATTTTAATTTCTCGGCTCTGTCGCCAAATGCTTTGATTTCGTCTTTAAAGTCCATATAGTTTTGGTTGTTTAATTTTTATTCCTTTTGAAATTTGGAGAGTGTCCACCGAAGGTAGCAGCTTACGATAGGGCTTTGCGATGTTGGGGAATTTGAAAATCTTCTGCCCGGAACCGCTGCCCAATTGAAATACTAATGATGAAGATAAGAATAAAAAGCTAAATTGAAAAACTTCTGCCCGAACCGCAGCCCAATAGCGAACCAATGCTGATGTGTATTGCTTCTGCCCCAATATTGCAAAACCCGCTGTTGTACGCTGTATCATCGGTCATACCAATTTTTGCTTAGCCAATATTTTCTGCCTGTCCAAATTGTTAAAATAAAATACAAAGGTGAAAATACCAAAATCATTTTAGGTTGAATCGTTGAAAGCCCGAATAATAATAAAATAAAAATCCCAACCCCAAGTCCGCTCATTAAGCATATTGATGAAAGGCTGCCGAACAAAGATGATGTCATTCTTTTTATTTTTCGCTGCAACGAAAGATAGAAAAGAGAGTTTAATAAGAAAACTGTCATTAAATAGAAAAATAGGAAATTCATTTTTCCGTATCCCAACTTATTAGGAAATAAATAAAACAAAATTGAAACTAACAATAAAATAATGCTGTATCCAACTGCAATTTTTTTAAAGGATAATCTTTTACTTTTTAAAGTCTGTTCATCAGGATTATTGTCATTCCAATTTTTTAACCAATCTTTGTAAACAAATGCGTCGGGGTGCTCACTATTAGCATAATCTTTAATAACAGAAAGTGCTTGATTTACTACTGTTTCACTCGGCTTTGTCCTTTCTAATAATTGAGTAGCAACCCATAAATTAGTTTTATAATCGCTTTGTGTTAGAAGTTTTGCAAATTCTTTTATTCCGTCAACACCATAATCTTTATTAATGTTAGCAACAATTTTAAACATATTGTCAACTGCTTTATTGTTAGCTCTAACAGATTTTCCACTACCGTAGTCAACGTTAAAAGAAGTAATTGTCTGCTGTTTATATTTTTCTATTAGTTCGTTAAGTGTCATGGAATTATTATATCATGCAAAGCTGTGTTGTAAGCAGCATTATGTCTCACTTTTTTTTTGATTTAATTTGGTTTCTAACGATAAAAAAGAAAATGACAGCAATTACAAAAAATGCAAATCGTCTGTCCAATATATTTCCCTTTTGATATTTTTCAATTTTATCAGGGTCTATTAGAAAATTGTTTTTAATTGCTAATCCTAAAATTTCTATATTATTTGAATTGTTATTAAGGTCAAAAAATGATGAAGAGTCTATGTAAATTAAGATAGTATCTCCAACATCTAATTTTTTTATAGCGGTCGAAGTAGAATCATTATCTTGGACTAAGTCTAAAACAAAGTCCGAAATACGAAAAGAATTTGAATACTTACTAGTTTCTAAATTGTAATAAAATGGTTGGTCTAACCCAATAAAACGGAAATAGGGTTTTTTATTTAAAATTATTTCAATCGAAGGATGTTTTTGTCCAAATGTGTAAATTTTTTCAGGAATTATACTGGTATAAATTATCCAAGCAAAAAAAGAAACAAACATCAAAATAATAACAACTTGTCCAATTTTATTTCTGTTCATTTATTATAATTTGTCACTAAATTTTAAGCGTTTCGAAAATATAGCGTACAACGGCTAGGGCTTTGTGCAGGATGGGAATTAGTATTCCTTCTGCCCGGAACCGCTGCCGATTGAAAAACAAATGTACAAATAATGTACAAAAGATGATTGAAAAACTTCTGCCCGAACCACTGCTTGGATATGCACCGCTGCTCATTGTTATTCCGTCTGCCCAACTTGCACAAAACCCCTTGTTAGCGGTAGTTTTGCTTTCTTCGTTATTCACACATTTACTATTTATTTTGAATTAGTTTTTTTACAAAATTAACTTCTTCGTCAATACCATTTACATAATTTTCAATAGTCGGATTTACTATAAAATCTGGTGTCAAGCCGTGTCCAAATGGAATACTGTTATCTTTAGTGTAAACAACGAATTTTAGCAAAGGAATTCTGCCTGTAAGTTTAGTATTTGGTAAACAATATAAAAGAAATTTCCCACTTGTATTACCATAATAGCCTCCTCCTGTTTCTTCACCTATAAATTTTGCTTTTGTATGATTTTTTGCTAATGCTGCAAATTCAGAACCTCCCGAAAATGTTAAACCTCCAATTAAAATGAAAACATTCCCTTTAAATGAAGTTAATTGTGGTTTGTCACCTTTATATACATTTGGCAATTCAATAATTCTACCGTCACTAGATTGGTAAAACCATTCTTTTAATTCTCTATTCAAATTGTGAGGGTCATTTTTATAGTCCGTATATTTCGTGAAAGTGTATGAAAATGCTGGAACTTCTACATAATTATATTTTTTATAGGATGTGTCAATAAGATATGAAAGTAAATGGTCTTCCATTCCTTGTTCTCCACCTTCGTTTTTTCTGATATCAATAATTAAATTCTGCACTGAATTGTCTGATATTGATTTGAAACTATTACTTAAGAAATTTTTAAATTCTTTTCTGCCACCTTTATAACTATCTAATCCCATATCATTTATTGTTAGAATTGCTGTTTTTTCTAGACTGTCAATTTTAAAAATTGCTGCTTGTTTGAAACTATAATTAGGTATCTCAGATTTGATTTTTTTATTATTTATGCCCCAAGTTTTAAAATCTATAGATTTTATATCAATTACTATTTTTTCATTAGTTTTTGGATTTATTAGTTCTAGTGTAAATATTTTTGGAGTTTGTTCAAAAAATGCAGCATAATATCTTGAAAATGAATTCTCAACCCACCTGTTTTTACTTGTTACATTATATCCATCTGATGGTTCAATATTTAAAAATTTGTCTAAAATTACTTCAATTGTATATTCGTTAATTTTAGTAATTTGGAAACCTTTTGTCTTAAAATTTTCTATATCGTTTAAAACGTAAACTTTTGAATTAAAAATCTTTACTACAAAAGGTAAATATTTTCCATTTTGTTTAAGATAGCTTGTTGCCTCGTCAGAATTTTTTACTGAACAATGTCCTTCCTTAGTAAAGGCTACAATAGGGGCTACAATTTGGTAAAATTCCAAAGCTGTCATTTTATCCTTTATTTTAGATTTTTGCAGGATGCAAAGACTGTCAAATTCTGCATAGGAATTATACCACAACCCAACTTTTGTTTCAATAAAACCATTTCTTAAAATCTCGAAATCTTCTACGAGTTTATTGTAATTAAAAGTATTTAAGTACTTCGGCACTTGTTGAACCGTAATATCATACAATCCCTGATTACTATTTTCGGGTTCTATTAAAGGGCTAATTAATAAAGTATATGTTGAATTGCTATCAGGGGAGTAATCAAATCTTTCAGGTCCAAACATACCATTTGGAGAGTCTTTATCTAAAATTAACTTTCCATTTTGGTCTTTCATAGAAACTTTAACATCAATCCCTTTTTGCTCAACACTTATAGAATAGAAGATACCTTTTTTTAATTCAAAACTATAACTATTGAACTCAATTTTTTTTATTGAAACGTTTTTTAGTTTTTTGTCAATTTTAAGCTTGGTAGTTTTAATTACTATTTGTGAAAAACTTGTCAAACAGAAAAGTATAAGTCCAAATGTTGTAGTTAAATTTTTTGTTGTCATTTTATTGTTTTGGAAATTTCTGATTTGTGTAGGGTGTCCGCTAAAATTACCGCTAACGCTAGGGCTTTGCGATGTTGGGGGATTTGAAATTCTTCTGCCCGGAACCGCTGCCCAATTGAAAAACTGATGATGAAGATAAGAACAAAAAGCTAAATTGAAAAACTTCTGCCCGAACCACAGCCCAATAGCGAACCAATGCTGATGGGTATTGCTTCTGCCCCAATATTGCAAAACCCAATGTAAGCAGCAGACTTAGTTTATAGACCCCAAAATATCTTTCAAATCTTTTATGCCCTTCCAAGGTCGATTTCGATGAAGCATTCTGTGGCAATTTGAGCAAACGAAAACTAAATCTTCTACTGTATTTTCTTTTTCTTCTTTCAATTCTGAAATTGGTAGGATGTGATGTGCTTCTATAAAACCTTGTCCCAATTCTCCATACTTTTCAAAAAATGAAAAGTCGCAAACTTGGCAGGGAAATCTTGGGTTTGTTTTTAAATAAAGTTTCTTTGCTAACAACACTAACTCTGAACTTCTTTCTTGCTTTTTATGCAAAATATACATTTCTTTGCCTTCTGGAAAAGTCTCAAATTCTAATTCTTCAATTATTTCAATTTCTTTTACTTCTTTGTTCTTCGTTTCTACTTCTGTTAATGTTTTACTTTTAATTAGTGAGAGTCTAAAGTTTATACTTTCACTTAGCAATTTTTCAAAGTCAACTTTAAAATATGCTTCAAGATTATTTTTAACTTCTTCTTGATTGTCAAGAGTGCAAACCACATTTCTTAATTTTACTTCTCCATACAAAGCACCACTTTTGGGTGTATCATCTAAATGTACTTTTGTCAACCAATTTAATGCTACAAGCCATTCTCTGTAATCACTATGTCTGTCATTATACATTTTTGTTCCCTCACTAAACGTTTCATTTGTTACTTTTAAACCATTCAAAACTGCATTATTAATATCCATATAGCTTGACACAACTCTAGCTATGCCAACAAAACCAATTTTACTTCTGTAAACAACTACAATATCTCCAATTATTAAAGTCCTTATTTGTTTACCGAAATAATCTGGCACTCTACCATCTTCTCGTCCTTGTCCTGCAGAAATAAAACCAAGTTTTGCACAGTCTTGTAATTTTCTAGTTTCTCCGTGTCCGCAATTTGCGAAAAATATTTCAGGTTGTCTTTGCATTAAATTTTAGAGAGTTTGCGGAAAGTTTGCTGCTTACGAATAGGGCTTTGCGATGGTTGGGTATTAGCCAAATGTCTGCCCGGAACCGCTGCTGATTGAAAAACAAATGTACAAGATAAGTTGCAAATGTTCAGCGATGTTTGTCAAGCCCGAACAAAAGCTTGGATGTGTACCGCTGCCGATTGTACGAACGTCAAGCCCAACTATTGCAAAACCCAATGTTGCCTGCTGGCCTTATTTAAGAGTTCTTTGAAATAATAGCAAAAGAAAAATAACAGTTTTAGTTACTTTTTTCTGCTTTGATAGTCTCACTCAAAGCAGGAAAAAAATGTTTTGTCAAAGGGTACATAGTATAACCCAATATTGAGTCCACAATTCCATAAATTGTTTTGTCCTGCCAAGGCTGGTCGCCAATTAATTTACTTAAAATTATAAAAAAGGCTACAAGTATAGATATTGCAACTACAACTTTTAATATTATGTTAGTAAAAGCTGTGTATATTTTAATTTTATCGTCTGTATTATCCATTATTTTATCAATTTGTAATAGTCTTCCTTTTTTAAATTTTCTGTTTTATAGTTGCAATCTTCCGCTTCTTCAGCATCGCAGATATGGCAGTAAATTGTTTCTGGGATTTGATTTAAATTGTCAAATTCTTGGATAATTCTATTACAATTGGGGCATAAAACACCAATTTTTTTTACGAAAATATGGTCTTGTACAGCCATTTCACACATAAATCTTGCTGCAAATCGTGGAATTTTATACAAACTCCTTACGTTTTCAACATAGATTTTCCCTGGGTCTATGTTGTTAATTGTTTGTAAGTATTTTTGTAATGACATTTTTTACTTGGTTTGGCAGTTTAGGAAATTTAGTTATACTTATTTCTCCAATACTTGGGTCTGCTGTGAAACCATCACAAAGGTAATCATCAGATAGCAAGTATTTCCATACGCTTTTACTTAATTGTGTTAAAACAATTTTGTTATAATCAACTGGATATTTTTCTTTATACGTCAATGTACCGTCCATTGTTACAGTAGATGTGGAGTGTGGATTTCTCCACTGTATTTTATAACAATCTATGTCGTCTTTGTCCCAAAGTGTTTTTATTCCTTTATTAAAATTAGTTGGAGTTACAGTATAATGAAGTCCAAAAAATGACAATAATTTTTTTAGTGTGTTTTCTTCATCATTTAGAACACTTGCTCTTTTTGCTTCTCTTACTTCAGGAAAGTAAGTATGCACATTTTTTTCAAGTTTTGTAAAAATAAATACCAAAGATTTTTTGTCAATGATGATATGAACTGGTTGTAAAAAATATAAATCGTCTTTGTCTGTTGGATTACTAAGATATACAGAGAATTCAGTTTGTGGCAAACAAAGAAATGTATATTCATTTCCAATTAAATTTTCTTTTTCAATTGTAATTGGAAAAGTTGCATCAATGACTGCTCTATTAAAATTCTTGTCAAGGTCAAAGATGTAAATATTTTGTCTTGTTGAACTGTAATTAGAAAAAACAAAATCAATTAGTGCTGGTCTTGTTTTATTACCTGTAATTGCTTCGATTACATCTTCTGAATTTCCTGTCTCTTTAAAATATTCTTTTAAAAGTTTAATAGGAAATAAACTTAACAGTCTTTTTAATAGGTCTCTTTTGCTATTCATTTCTTAGATATGTTTAAATTTATTGGTGATTTGCGGTAGGCTTGCAGGCAACGTTAGCGCTTTGTGCAGGTGTGGAATTTGAAACTCGTCCGCCCGGTACAAATGCTAAATAAAGATATAAAGTTAAATGGTAAGAACCAAAAGCTAAATTGAAATACTTCCGCCCGAACCAAAGCCCAACAGCGAACCGCTGCTCATTGGGATTCCTTCCGCCACACTTGCACAAAACGCCCTGTTATGCGCCTGTACATCTTCTCGTAATCCTCGCCAATCTTTTTTTCAACAAGTTTCAAGTTAAATAAATTTTTCTATTTTACAAATGTCAAAGCGTATAATATTTATAAATTGTCAAGGTGCAAAACGAACTTGAAATAAAAGTAAACTGTCCAACTGTAAAAGCGATGCAAAATAAAATACAGTTTTGAAAATAATAATTCTAGGTCAAGCCACAATGAGTTTTACAAAATGTCAAGCTGAAAAAATGCTCGCAAAAAAAGTAAATTGTCCAATTGTAAAAGTGATGCAAAATAAAATACAGTTTTAAAAATAATAATTCTAGGTCAAGCCACAATGAGTTTTACAAAATGTCAAACTGTAAAAAATGCTCGCAAAAAAAGCAAATTGTCCAACCGCAAAAGCAATACAAAATAAAATGCAGTTTTG
>JANOXZ010000492.1:0-4447 GCA_031418695.1 Synechococcales cyanobacterium VAR_35_metabat_10 | reverse complement strand
GGGAGCGAAGCGCCCCCCCTCAAACTCCCCCGCGCAAGGGTTTGCTTGCTTCTAATTGAGCGCGGTTGCCTGATTGTGGACTTGAGTGTTTTATTAACCGCAAGACAAGGAACTTTCTTTGTGCCCCGGCTCCCCTTCTAGTAAATCGAATGTAGGGTGGGCACTGCCCACGATCTAGGATTCAAAATCTCCTATCGACTGAGCAAAGCCGAAGCACTGCACGCCTTATTTTGAATCAAGATACCTTACGTTTTTAATTGATAGCCATTTTGACTCCCATTACTAGAAACATTTACTGCTTCTAGCTTGGTGTCTAAAGCTTTCTCCAACAGTGGGATATTATCCTGGAGAGATTCTTTAGATTCTGGCATCAGATTAGCAGGGACGGGGTTGCGATCCATGATTAGTGAGATTGCGCGGCTCACATTGTCGGGGAAGATAACTACCAAGGTGTTTTTGGCGTTGTTATCCAATGCCCACTCGATCGCCTCAGATTCGTTTAGTAAAATCGAATAGGAAGCTGATTGGTCGGTGGCATGAATGCCTTGGACAATTAACTCAGCTACGTCTCCCCAGGCGCGACCTCGGCCATCGTCGTCTTCTTTCACAATTATGTGATCGAAGAACTGTGCTGATAATGCACCTAATTCGATGAGATCCTCATCTCGTCGATCGCCAAGACCACCAACAACCCCCACCGTCGGACCAGACCAATTTTTCACGAAGCTACCCACTGCTGCATAGCCCGCCGGGTTGTGGGCGTAGTCTACTAGGGCATGATAATTACCAAGATCGAATAAATTCATTCTGCCCGGTGTTTGGGCTGCCGAGGCATGGAAGCTCTGAAGAGCAGTTCTAATATGTTCTACTTTTACTCCTTGCACAAAGGCTGCTAGGCAAGCGGCCAGGGCATTGGCGATCATAAATGGTGCTCGGCCACCCAGAGTTAGAGGCACTCGATCGACTTTTTCGATCCGATGTACCCAGTCTTGTTGCAAAATCACCAAATAGTCTTCTTCATAAATGGCGGCAATGCCACCGCGATTAACATGAGAGCGCACCAATGGGTTATCGGGATCCATCGAGAAATAGGCTACTTTGCCCCGTACCAGATCTGCCATGTCGGCGACTCTGTGATCATCGGCGTTTAGTACTGCATAGCCATCAGTGTGAACAGTTTCGGCAACTACCGCTTTAACCTTAGCCAGTTGATCGATCGTCTCAATATCTCCTAAGCCTAGATGATCGGCGGCGACATTTAAGATTACTCCTATATCACAGGTTTGGAAAGCTAAACCCGATCGCAGCATTCCACCACGGGCTGTTTCTAACACCGCAATATCTACCGTGGGATCTTGCAGAATTAGTTGGGCGCTCTGTGGCCCAGTGGTGTCGCCTTTTTCAATAAGGTGATCGCCGATGTAGATACCATCGGTGGTAGTGAAACCTACAGAGTCGTAGATCTGACTAAAGATATGGGCAATTAATCTAGTTGTCGTGGTTTTGCCATTAGTTCCAGTCACTGCCACAATCGGAATGCGGGTAGGAACATTGGGCGGGAATAGCATATTAATGATTGGAGCGGCCACATTGCGACCAACGCCCACACTAGGCGATATATGCATCCTTAGCCCTGGTGCAGCGTTGACTTCTACGATTACTCCATCGGCCTCGGCTAATGTTTTAGAAATATCTGTTGTGACAACATCGATGCCAGCGACATCTAAATCAATGATTTTAGAGACTCTTTCGGCTAACCAGAGAGTTTCGGGGTGAATCTCGTCGGTGCGATCGATCGCAATGCCACCGGTGCTTAAATTGGCAGTGGCTCGCAGGTAGCAAACTTGGCCAAGGGGCAAAACGGTGTCTAGGGTATAGCCTTGATTACTCAACACTTCATCGGTGGAGTCGTCTAGTTTAATGAGGGTCAACACATTGTCGTGACCTTCGCCCCGGCGGGGATCTAGGTTTTCTTTGTCGATCAGGGCAGAGATAATGTCTTGACCATTGCCCACGACATGGGCTGGCACGCGCTCGGCTACCGCTACCACCTTATGGTTGACTACCAAAATCCGATGGTCGCGTCCTTGATAGAAATGCTCGACAATTACGCCCTTAGAAACTTCTTTGGCTCGATCGTAGGCGATTTCGGTGTGCTCCCAAGACTTGATATCGATCGTGATTCCTCGGCCATGATTGCCGTTGAGGGGTTTAATGACGATCG
This sequence comes from Synechococcales cyanobacterium VAR_35_metabat_10, assembly GCA_031418695.1. GTDB lineage: Bacteria > Cyanobacteriota > Cyanobacteriia > Cyanobacteriales > Chamaesiphonaceae > JAAFHZ01. The sequence continues at coordinate 2,223 of JANOXZ010000492.1, read as the reverse complement.
GGAAGCCTCCCAACCGGGGAATGGCATCTTCTAATTCACTAAAGGAATAAATCACCTTGCCTTGGGGCACTCTGGCTCCCATACTGGCGAGGATATTTTTGGTTTTTTCTTTATCGCAGGCTAGTTCTACCGCCAAAATATTGCTGTGAGCAGTTAATGATGCCTGGATGCGTTTTTGATGTTTGCCATAGCCCAACTGTAATAAGTCACAGGTTTCTAGGGGTATCCAAGGAATTCCTCGGGCTTCGGCTTCCCGCACTAATGATTCGGTGGTAGCTCCCAAAGATGCTTGATTTTGCAGATCTTTCAGGTCAGCGATGTCTTTGGCCAATTCGCTGGCAGGATAGCTGCCGGTTTCTATAATGCTTTCACAGAGTCTTAGGGCGGCTCTGGCAGCGTAACGTCCTACTTCTTCGATTTGGTACTCAAAGACCACTTGATATACACCGGGAGTGGCTGTTTCACGGGTGCGACCAAATCCGACATTGATTCCTACTAAGTTTTGCAGTTCTAGTGCGACATGCTCCAAAATATGTCCGAGCATGGTGCCTTCTTGCACTCGTTGCAGAAATCCACCACGACAACCGGGTGAACAAAAATGCTCTTCTAGACTGGGTAGTGCTACTACTAGGCTTTCGTAAAAGCGGGGAATGGTGTTAGATGGTCGATCGGCTAGCTCCTCCAAATCTAGTCGTACCACAATCAACTTCGATCGACGAATGCTCCAATAGTTTGGGCCGCGTAATGTTTGGGTTTGGAGGATTTTCATAAATAATGACTTGAAGGATAGCTTGGGTTAAGGCTGGATGGAATTTATCAAATCTGATTTGTTGTTATATGTAACTAGGTTTCTTGAGATTGAAGGTAGGTGAATTTGATGAATTTTGATGTGATGCCAGAAAATTTCAAGGGGCTAGTTATTGTGAGTCCAAAACATTATTGATGTAATACAATCAATTATCTTTCTGTACTTTTGGCTACATTATGTATTATTTACTTGAAGAATAATTCTTTAAGTATTTTAACTAATTGTCTAAAACACGGCGCTGCTGGTAATTATATCGATCGCCTTGACTTAAGACGTGAACAGTAAGTTTGTGTAGACTGAGTGGAGATGTATCATCACTTTCTAGGTAATTAGTGTGCAGCATTTCACCGGGATCAATCACAGTAATAGTGCCTTTCCCTAGTACTTCAAAGGTGCAATCGTTTTCAAAGGCAGCGCAGGTATCTTCGTCTATGCCTAAACCCAATTTATTGGGGTGGGCGGCGATCGCGCTCATTAACCTTGCCATCCGATTACGGTTATGAAAATGCTGATCTACCAGTAACTCTGGAATAATACTCAACCCATTAGTCAAATCAACCAAGGAACGGTTAGGTGATTCACCACTGCTGCCAGCAGCGATCATTTTTTCACCCATAATCGCCGCACCAGCACTGGTGCCAGCTAGCATTAACTCGCCTAGGTGCATTCTTTTTTTGAGAGATTCGACAAATTTGCTGCCGCCGATTAAATCACAGAGCCGCTGCTGATCGCCGCCAGTAATGAAGACTCCGGTGCAGTCATTCAAAATATCCAGCCAAAAACTTTGGTCGCACTCTTTGAGTGCCCGAATATCCAGAATTTGGACTTTTTGAGCACCCATTTCTCGAAATATTTGACAGTAGCGATCGCCCACAACACTGGGTTCTTGTGAGGCACAGGGGATAATACCAATTTTAGCTTTCTTTCCACCAGCACTTTCAAAAAAGGCGGTCAAAATACTGCGCCCATTGACTTTGTCCTCTGCTCCACCAATCACCATTATTGGATAGTGGGTTGAAGTCGTCATGATTTTTTGGGCGATAAAAGGCTGGGGTTCAAGCACAGAACTTGAATGCTTCATTGTATATTACCTTGTTAAAAAAAATAAATTTACACGTTGTTTTTAGATGTTTTGTAGGGTGGGCTGTTGCTGAGCGGAGCCGAAGCACTGCCCACCATCTGGATTTCAGACATATTCTGAATCATTAAACCTATTATCGGGTGTATTGTCCCGTCAACTTGTTAAGTTGCTGAACTAACAGACTCAAAAACAGTCCGACATCAGTGACAACCCCGATCGACTCAATCGAACCCCGATCGCTCAACTTAGTCACCACGGCTGGATTGATATCAATACAGACCATCTTCACCCCAGCCGGAGTCATGTTGCCCACCCCGATCGAGTGCAGCATACT
>JANOXZ010000491.1:0-4710 GCA_031418695.1 Synechococcales cyanobacterium VAR_35_metabat_10 | reverse complement strand
GTGTTGGGAATGATTATTTTCTTTGGACTGAGCCTATACGTCAGCCAAAGTCTTACCGGACCTAAACCTGACCCAGCCGGTTCTGACAACCCCGAAAAAGACGCCAGCCAACAGGCTGTCAACAAATTCACTCCGATTATTTTCTCGGGAATGTTCTTGTTCTTTCCTTTGCCAGCCGGAGTTTTGATGTATATGGTGATTGGGAACGTCTTTCAGACTGTCCAGACCTACATTATTTCTAAGGAGCCGCTGCCAGCCGATCTGCAAAAGATCGTAGATTCTCAGGAAAAAGAGAAAAAAGCCAAAGAAGGCCGCGAAAGCCTGCCTTTTGAAAAAGGTAAAAACTCCAAGAAGAAGGCTACCGATTCATGAGTATTGCCGCTAAGCAATGGTTAGAAGAAGTCTTAGACCTAGCTGGCTTTTCTGTCGGCGTAGAGAACCAGTCGATCGATAGCCAGCAGTGGTTGACGATCGACTCCCAAGCTCTCACCCCCGGGCAAGTTACCACCTTAATTGGTACCGATGGTGCAGCCCTGGATGCCTTGCAGTATTTAGCCAACGAGGCTTTTTCTGGAGAATCCAAACCCGCCATTGTGATAGAGCTAGACGGCTATCGGCAAAAAAGATCTTCGGAACTAAAAATCATTGCCGATCGAGCTGCCGAGCATGTGCGTAGTACTGGCACCGAATACGAAATGCCCCCCTTATCGGGGGCGGCGCGGCGAGAGCTGCACAGTTTTTTTGAAGCCTCTGGTGACTACCCCGATTTGGCCACGACCAGTAGGGGATTAGATGCCGATCGACGGTTGGTAGTAGAGCTGAAATCGCCCTGAGCAAAACCATGGAAAAAGTTTTTATACCCCATCTGTTCCGTCACGAACGCCATACCCTGAAAATTCCAGTGGATGGAATGATTCTGGATTTAGAAACTCTGACCCCAGTGCGTGGTCAAATCACCGTGCAGCATCAAGGTACTTTTCTAAATGTGTCGGCAGAGGCCGAGTCGATTATTACCCTGACCTGTCATCGCTGCTTACAGCAATACAATCATCGGCTGCAACTAGATGCCAGCGAAGTGATTTGGCTAGATGAAGCGGCTGACGAAACCTATGATGGGCCGATCGAGCTACGTGTAGATTTTAATGATTTAATAGAGTCCCTGACTCCTGAAGGTCATTTTGATGCGGAAACTTGGCTCTATGAGCAGCTCTGCTTATCTTTGCCTCATCGTCAGCTTTGCAACGAAGACTGTCCCGGTTTGTTGCCACCGGATAGCCAACCAGTAGTGGTGGAAGAGATTAAGGCGATCGATGGTCGTTGGGGTAGCCTAAAGTCTTTGCTAGAAAAATCTGAGTAACCGTATTTTGACTCTCTATCGCCCGCGGGCGATGCTACGCTATTGTCTAGCTCAGATTATCGCCGCTCAATAACAGCCCATCCTACAATCGGAGACTACAGACGATCGAATTACAGCTTTCATAGTATGCGGCTACAACATGCAACAAGTAGATTTCACCACCCTCACAGCAGCTTGCCAGGAGCTATCGATCGACTGGATTCCGTCTCGGCTAGAAACCGTTTACCAATTCGATAAACACACTATAGCTCTGGGTTTGCGCAATTTTGCCGGTCGGGGCTGGCTAGGGATGTCGTGGCACCCGGAAGCTGCGCGGATTGCTATGACTCAGGCTCCACCCAAGATTCCCGATACTTTTACTTTTAGTCAGCAGCTCAAATCTCAGCTTGGTGGGTTGGCTTTGGTGGCGATCGAACCGGTAGCTCCTTGGGAGCGGGTGATGGATTTACAGTTTGCCCGCAGACCAGGAGATCTGATCGAGTTTCATTTGTTTGTGGAGGTGATGGGTAAGTATAGTAATGCTACTTTGACTGATGCCGATCGATTAATCATTTCTACTGCTCACCAAGTCAGTGGTAAACAGTCTTCGGTGCGCACAGTGCAGACCGGGCAACCCTATGAATTGCCACCGGGAATGCTAAGTGCAATTCCAAAATTGAGTGAGTCGATCGAAGATTGGCAAGAACGAGTGAGTTTGTTGCCGGGATTGGTTACTAAGCGTTTGATTGCTAGCTATCGGGGTTTGAGTACGGCTTTGACCAGTGGGTTGTTGGTAGCTGCGGGGTTGGGGGTAGACAGTCAAACCAGTGATTTATCTGAAGAGCAATGGCGATCGCTGTTTGGGCAGTGGCAGAGTTGGCTGCAATGGGTGGAAGCTGGAGATCGGTGGCAGCCGGTGTGGACGGAGACTGGATATAGTGTGATGGGTTGGGGCGATCGGCCCGCGAAGTCAGTCAATGCTTTGGTAGATAGCTATTTTCAGCAGATTTTAGGTCGATCGAACTTTGTGGCGGTGCGCCAGCAGTTGTTGCAGAAGCTGAAAGTGGTGATTACTAAGTTAGAAGTAAAGGCGCAGACTTTTCGATCGCGCTTGGCAGAATCGGTGGATGCTGATTTGAGTCGGAGTAAGGCTGATTTGCTGATGGCTTATTTACATCTGTGGCAGCCCGGGATGAAAGAGATTACGCTGGCTGACTTTGAGACGGGGGAAGAGGTGTCGATCGCTCTGCAGCCGGAAAAAAACTGTATTCAAAATGCCCAGGCTTTGTATAAGCAATTTCAAAAACTGAAGCGGGCACAGACTATTGTGGTACCTTTGTTAGCGTCGGTGGATGCGGAGTTAAGTTATCTAGCCCAAGTGGAAAATAGTGTGGGGCAGATCGAAGCTTATCAACAGCTCAGTGATTTGGAGACTTTAATTGAAATCAAAGAAGAATTGATTTTAAGTGGTTACATGGCTGCTCTGGCGAATCGTTCTAAGCCTCTGGCCATCACGTTACCTCATCGGTTTACTAGCCCCAGTGGCTTTGAAGTGTTGATCGGGCGCAACAATCGTCAGAATGATTTATTGACTTTTAAAACTGCGACAGATTATGACTTGTGGTTTCACGCTCAAGAAATTGCAGGCAGTCATGGGTTGCTGCGTTTACCGGCTGGTGAAGTAGCTCAAGAGGCCGATTTGCAGTACACCGCTAACTTGGTGGCTTATCATAGTCGTAGTCGCCAAAGCACAGCGGTGCCAGTGGTTTACACAGCGCCTAAGCATGTTTATAAACCCAAGGGCGCACAGTTAGGAATGGTTATTTATAAGCATGAACAGATCATTTGGGGGAATCCGCAGATAGTCATCAAAAATGAGGGAAAGTAACTACAGATTAACTATCAATAGAATTAACTTTAATGACTGTTGTATTGACAAACAGGACGTTGCTGTATGATTGAAATCTTAATTAGATTACTGTATGGGAGAATCGACTAGTTGCTCAGTTTAGGGACAAGGATTGAGTAATCCGTTATTCTGTAGTGACTTCTGGCTAGAGCTAAGGGTAAGGCAGTAACGATTTATGGATTTTATTATGCTCTCTATCTAATAGCTTCAAGAAGTTAGTACATCTTATACAGAAAAAATACTTGACTAGCGTACTCATTGTGCGTTAGGTTGCTGAACATGCTGATAATTTTACTCACTAGGTATTTGATACTTGGCTCCAGCCCTTGTGAGACATACTTTTATTCAGCTTCAGATTAAGACTTTTTATAATGCAAGCGTTATAGTCTTGAGTACTTTTGCAAACATTCTATCAACCCACTAGGATACAAATCATTTACGGAACATTTCCATAAGTTTTTACAGGGAGCATTTTTCATGCAGCATACTAGCCAAAACGCGAAAAACAGTACTCAATTTGAATATTACATCCTTCCTCCTCAGCAGCGAGCCTCTATTCAGAAAATAGCGTTAGAGATTAAAGAAAGCCTACGGCAAACGGTGCGAACTGTTTGGGAAACTGGCAAAAAGCTCGCTGAAGTTCGATCGCAAGTTGAGGCATGTCAGTTTAACCTGTGGCTAAAGGCCGAATTTGATTGGAGTCGGCGCACTGCTTATAATTTTATTAGTGTCTATGAGGCTTTTCCCGAATTCTCCAGTGCAAATTTTGCACAGATCAATATTTCTGTTTCAGCTCTTTACTTACTTGCTGCGCCTTCAATGCATCAGGCAACACGCAGGAAGATTATGAACCAAGCTTTGTCAGGCGAGTATATCAGTCACAAGGTTATTCAGAAAACTATTGAAGAAGCTAAAGACAGGCAACTTGATAATTCGCCTATTTTGTCCACAGTATCTTGTCCAACTATTGATGAAGACATTTATCTAACTAACTCTCTGCAATCAGAGCCAGATGTCAGAGATTTAATTCCAGAGCTTCATGATGGTATAGCTAGGTACAAAAAATTGGAATTTAAAGATGTTGCCCCAGTATCTGTTTGTGAAGACTCTACCGAGACTCGTTCAAACCTTCGTCCTGCCTGGAATTTGGTCGAAAAAAACTTTTCATTATTCTGGGGAGATACTGCCTCATTGCGTTTTATTGAACACCTGCCTCAAGATGCTTTTGTACTAGCTATTCCTTGTAATAAGTGGCATCATGATTGGCTTCTGAGTAAATCCAGAAACTTTATTATTCTTCATCAGCCAACTATAAAAAAGGAATTACTGAAGAGATTGCTGTCAGCATTTTCCACAGACGGAAAGGCAGTTATTTTGTAAGTGTCCGAGGGGTTAACGAAAATTAAGGATCAGAGCAGGCAAGATGGGGTAAGTTGGAGTACATGATTGAAGAAATCGACTTAGG
>JANOXZ010000490.1:0-16707 GCA_031418695.1 Synechococcales cyanobacterium VAR_35_metabat_10 | reverse complement strand
CTCAAGCTCACTTTAGATATGCGTTTGCAACGAGTCGCCCGCAAAGCCCTACGTGCTCAACGGGCTAAATGGAAAGGCAAGCGCGGCACGGTAATTGTGATGGATGCCGACAGTGGAGCTATTCGGGCAATGGTGGTGGAGCCGACTTTTAACCCCAATAAATACAATGAATACCCACCCAGCATGTTTCGCAACTGGGCGGTGGCTGATCTATATGAGCCAGGTTCTACTTTTAAGCCTTTAAACGTGGCGATCGCCCTCGAAAATAAGGCTATTACGCCCCAAACCCAGTTTAGTGATGGTGGTTCTGTAACTGTGGGCATTCATACGATCCGCAACTCCGATAAAAAAGGTCATGGGTCGATCGATGCTGCCACAGTACTACAATACTCTAGCAACGTAGGGATGGTGAATATGATGAGTCGCCTCAAGCCAGATTTGTATTACAACTGGTTAGAGCGGCTGGAGTTGGGTCACAAAGTAGGGATTGATATTCCCTTTGAAGCTCAGGGGACGCTGAAAAATCGCAGCGAGTTTTTAAAATCACCGATCGAACCAGCCACAACGGCCTTTGGTCAAGGTCTATCGATGACTCCGATTCAGTTGGTGACCATGACCGGGGCTTTGGCTAACGGTGGTAAGCTGGTGCGGCCTTATGTGGTGGAAGGATTGTTTGATAGCAACGGTATTCGCCGTAATGCCGAGGAGCGACCAGCCCCTCGTCAAATTTTCTCGCCAGAAACCAGTGAAGCTGTTTTAAGAATGATGCAGTCGGTGGTAGAAAAAGGTACTGGTGCTAATGCCAAGGTCGCCGGATTTGAGATTGCGGGGAAAACTGGAACTGCCCAAAAAGCTTCTAGTGGCGGTGGTTATCAGAAGAACGCCAAAATTACTAGTTTTATTGGAGTGTTGCCAGTGAATAGCAAGCACCGCTATGTGGTGTTCGCTGCCATGGATGAACCGCAGAATGGTACCCAAGGTGAAGCTTTTGGGGGGACTGTGGCTGCTCCGATCGTCAAGGAAGTGATGGATTCGTTAATTTTATTGGAGAAGCTAACTCCAGTGAATGGCTCGGTGCCTCAGCCGAGTCCGACCGAGGCCAAAGCGCCTTAGAAACCGTTCCGACCCCAAACCACCATGGAGATGGAGAAGGTGAAGAGAACAAAGAGGGATACCCAACCGAGTGTCAGAACCATGGTTAATTTAAGTTATTTTTAATAGATGTGGTCTATCATATCAGGCCATCATGGGGAAAGCCAAGGGAACTGAGCAAAACCAGTCCCGACCTCCATCAATGGCTTCTTGGCGGTAAAATTTGATTGTGATTTGTAAGAATTTTTATGCCTCTAGATCCCGATCAGCCTGTAAACTATGGCAGCCTGACTTGGCCACCTTTGCCAGCTTTAAATACCGATACCATTTGGGCAATCTTAAATAAAGAAATCCCGGATATGGTGATTAACCAGCTCTTGTGGCAGGTATTAGGCTATCGATTTGATACCACAAAGCAACTTTGGGATACCTCTTTGGTCTCAGAGGAATGGATCGCCGATTATCCCCAGCCCCCAGATTTTATTGCCGGTAGACCAGCAAGTGTGAAATTGACTCGATCGATTCCTGCCGCAAACAAACAACTACTCAAAGAAAAACTTGGCTTCAAAGGCTACAAAATTGGTGAATTCGGCCCTGCCGAAACCCGTCGGGCGACTGCGGCAAATTGGCTACTAGGTTATCTTCAGGAGCTAAGCTAGGTTACAATTCAATAGATGTTGACTCAGGAGCTAAATCAATGAATGCTTATAAGGTTGATGCTGTCGTGATTGCAAATGGGCTGACGATTTTCAATGGTTTGCCGTTGTTGATCGGTGCAGCAGTGGAGGTGATTATTTTGGACAATAGGGTTGATGGCCAGATTGTTGCTGATGTTTCTGATAAGAAATCGACCGATTCTTCTAGCCTAGATTGACCACATTGTTTCTTACTCTGTGAAGCGATCGATCGTGCTCTGAATGGCAATTGCTAAGTTCTCTTGGTCTGGGTGGCAGGTGTTTGGACTGTTGGGGCATGGAGTTTTTTGACTTCTGTGATCGACAGTTGGTGTCATGGGTATCTGGATGCTAAAATGTGAGTATCTGTTTTATTGCTTTTGAGGCACGCTATGAACCCCAAAGAAGCTATTATTCAAGCGATCGATCAACTGCCAAATTCGCGGTTGCCAGATCTGCTGGTGTTTATCCAAAAGTTGCAGGAGAAGCCAACTACGGAGCAATGGGCTGGGGCGTTGATGAGTGAATCAAGTTTACAAAAAGATTGGTTGTTATCAGAGGAAGATGAGGCATGGCAGGATTTGTAGTCGGTGATGTTGTTATTGTGCCTTTTCCTTTTTCGGATCTCAGTGAGTCGAAGCGTCGTCCAGCTTTAGTTTTAGCAGTATTGACAGGGGATGATTTGATTCTATGCCAAATCACCAGTCAGAGTGTTAGGGATAGCTATAGTATCGAAATTGGCGATCCAGATTTTGTGTCTGGAGGACTCAGCAAGATTAGTAATATTAGACCTAACCGATTGTTTACAGCGGATCGATCAATTGTTTTGTATAAAGCCGGTGAGCTGTCTGTTGAAAAGTTGCAACTGGCAATCGAGAAATTAATAATGATTGTTAGGGGTGATTAGAATCTATCGCTCTCTGAATGGCACTTACTTTCTTTTAAAAGATCTTGGCATTCTGTGAGCCAATCGATTTCTCGATCATCTGCAGAATACCCCGTAACTACTTTTTTGGTTGTTGTCCCCCCCCGTAACCCTTGATATGCCTTGACCAAGGTAGGAAATAGTCGCTGTAAAACACCTTTAGTATCACCTTCCAATTCATAAGCAACTACCCCCGGCACGATCGGGATAGTAACTTTTAGCTTCGCTGCTGCTGGAGTTTCCGGCTTCTTTAACTCCGCCAGGATTTGCTGTAACAAGACTTTCAACTCATTATTTTGTACTTGAGGCTGTAAAATTTCAATTTCATCAACCAACTCACCCACAACTATTTCCGCGATTGATTCGGGCAAATCTTTCCGCTTTAATCCTTGTGCTAACTCCTGTACATACTCTTGCTCACACTGGCTTATTTCTCTTTGTGTCTTCCGGATTTTCTGCTCAATTCGAGTTTTCTCCGCATCCTCAGCAAGAGTCTTAGCTTCTCTCTGACCAGCTAATTGCTCGTAGAGATCCCTTAAATTTTTTTCTGAATCAGCAAGATTATCAAAGTTCATGGTCAGTTCAAAGACTGAGGGTTCTCTGGATTCACAGATCAACCCACTTAAGCCACAACAGGTTCAAGACTGCGACGACTGCCAATTTTACCTAGCGCCTCGATCGCACATTCTCGCACCCGAATCTCTGGATCTTGCAGCAACTCCATCAGCGCCGCCACCGCAGCCTCATTTCCTAAATAACCCAAAGCGATCGCCCCATTGCACCTCTCCGGCAGATCTTGTTTGACCACCTCTAACAAAGCGGGTAAAACTTGAACACTATCCATTTTACTCAGAGCAATTGCCGCACTACTACCCTCACATCAGGGCGAAAAGCCACCCCAGGATTAGGGTGTTTTAGCAGACAGCGAGTAGGTGTAAACCAAAATAGATCGAGAAGATCGATCTCGGCATTGAGCTTCCGTAGAATAAAGGCTGCTACCTGCTCATGCTCACCAGTTGGTTCCAAATCAACTAATTCTCCATCAATAAGTTCATAGCGATCGTCATCACCAAACTGCCCCAGAAACTCTTCGTAGGTCAGCAACTGACTTTGGGTAATAGATTAAACCATAGTTATAAATCTCCATTGATCTACTTCATTCTATCATCGTCTATTTACTTCAAAAACCTCATCAAACTCTCTAGTTTTTGCCAAGCTATACCACTAGCCAAGACCTCTCGGGCTAACAGTAATCCAGCGGCGTGATCTTCGATCGGCACCACCCCAGCCACCTGTAAAGCCAAACTAGTATTTAGCGCCACCGCATCTTTTTGGGGTTGAGTACCACGCCCCTGTAGCACCTCTCGCAAAATGTTGGCATTCATAGCTACGTCGCCACCTAGCAAAGCTGATAATGGCGTAGGTTCAATACCAAGTTCCATCGGGGATAACACCGTCGATCGCACCACTCCATTACTCAGAATTCCTAGATCTGTCGCGTCTCCCAAGCCTGCTTCATCTAGCTTTTCGCGCCCATGTAAGACGATCGCCTGCTGCACTCCCAACATCCCCAAAGCCTCGGCGACCACTCCAATCAATTTGGGATCAAAGACTCCCACTACCTGACCAGTGGGACGCAATGGATTCACCAATGGGCCTAATAAATTGAATACCGTGCGTACTTTAAGTTCTTGACGCAGAGGAGCTACGGCTTTCATCGCCGGGTGCCAGCCTTGAGCAAACAAAAAAGTGATGCCCACTTCCCCTAAAGCCGCTTTCACTTTTTCTGGAGCAGCATGGAGATTCACCCCGATCGATTCTAAGACATCTGCTGAACCAACACTGAAGTTCGATCGGCTGCCATGTTTGGCTACTTTCACCCCGGCGGCGGCGGCCACAAAGGCCACTGCGGTCGAAATATTAAAGGTCGATGCTCCATCACCACCAGTACCACAGGTATCGATTACCGGGTAAGCATGGCTGTTCTCGGGTGCCTGTAATACCTTAGCCATTCCAGCTAACTCAGCAGCCGATAGACCTTTGGCTTGTAAGGCCATTAAGATTGCCCCAGAGGTTGCCGGTGGAATTTCGCCGTTTAACCAGCCCTGCATTAAATCGGTAGATTGGGCTTGGGATAAGGAGTTTCCATCAAGTAGTTGCTGAAGAATGATCGATCGGGGCATGGCTGTGGCTCTGGCAGGAATCTCAATATTTTGCCACATCACTGCTCTGAAACAAACGCAGTAAAAGCAATGCATTCTACCCCTTATCTAATGCAGCAATCATCTACTTCAATACTGTCAAATCATAAGCGATGATATGAGGAGCTATTGATCGATCGCCCATGTTCACCAACGTACCGAAGCCTCAATACACCTATAAAGTCGGTGGTACCCTGGCAGCTAACGCACCCAGCTATGTTACCCGTCCCAGCGACGAAGAACTCTACCAAGCTCTGAGTGCCGGGGAATTTTGCTACGTCCTCAACGCCCGCCAAATGGGCAAATCTAGCCTAGGCGTGCGCACCATGCAGCGGCTGCGCCAAGAAGGAGCCGCCTGTGCCTTTGTAGAAATGACCAAACCGGGCAACGAACAAGTCTCGATCGAACAGTGGTACAACGGCACGATCGCCGAACTGGTAAGGGGTTTACAGCTTGGTGGCAAATTTAACTTCAAACAATGGCGACAGTCGCAACAGCACCTATCACCCGTCAAACTCTTTAGCCAATTTATCGATACCTTATTAGAGCTACTGCCCAGCCAGCCGATCGTCATTTTCTTGGACGAAATCGACAGCATCAAAAGCCTGCAATTTGCCACCGACGACTTCTTTGCCACCCTGCGCTCTTGCTACAACCAACGGGCTTATCAACCCGATTACCAACGTATTACCTTTTGCCTTCTAGGTGTGACCACTCCTTCGGAGCTGATGCAAGACAAGCAGCGCACCCCATTTAACATTGGTCAGGCCATTACCCTCAAAGGTTTTGAGGAAACCAACGCCCGTGCGGCTTTGTTACCAGGATTAGTAGACTATGTACCTGCTCCAGCCGATACCTTAGCTGAAATCATCACCTGGACGGGTGGACAGCCTTTTTTGACCCAAAAGCTCTGCAAATTAATGGGTCGATCGCCCAATATCAGCGTAGCTGAAGTTGTGCAGCAGCAAGTAATTGACAACTGGGAAGTCCAAGATGAACCAGCTCACTTTAAAACCATTCGAGATCGGCTATTGGGTTCTGTAGAACTCAAAGGCAAGGTGCTGGGGCTATACCAACAAATTCTGCGCCAAGAAACCATTTCTTTCGTTGATAGTCCTGCTCATCAACAGTTACATCTTTCGGGAGTAGTGCGTCAGCAGTCTGGACAGCTCTGTTGTTACAACCAAATTTACGCCGCAATTTTTAATCAGCAATGGGTTGGCCAAGAACTACAAAAAATTCGCCCCTATGCAGCGCAGATCGAGCAATGGCAGGTTAATAGTATTCCAGAAAATCTCTTGCAGGGCGCAGAACTATGGTCTGCTTTGGCTTGGGCAGCCGATCGACAGTTAGCTGATCAAGATTTGCTGTATTTATCTAGCAGTCAAACTTTAGCTTTACAAAATGCTACTGCCGAACTCGATCAATCGCAAAAAAAAGCCCGCCAAATTTCTCGGCGCAACCGTCGCCAAGTGTGGGTAGGGGGTGCAATATTAGCTTTGTCACTCTGCGGAGCTGGTTGGGCAGAATGGACTAGAGAACAAACCAGCCGCGCTACTAAATTAGACTTGGCTAGCATGAATGCGCTGCGGGAGTTTGAAACCGGTGGACAGCTCGATTCTTTATTACTGGCGATGCAATCTGCCCAAGAACTCAAAAAAAATGCGGGCAATGCATCGTTAGCTAAGTATCCGGCTTTTGTACCATTGTTTAACTTACAAACTATTTTGTTTAATATTCGCGAACAGCAACGGCTCAGTGGTCATCAGGGACCGGTCAATGGGTTGAGTTGGCAGCCCAATGGTCAGATGTTGGCCACCGCTGCTACCGATGGTCGTATCAGACTATGGAATTTAAAAACATATCAACAGCAGAAAATATTCTCAGCTCAGGGTAGTTCTTTAAATAGTATTAGTTTTGCCCCTAATGGCCAAACTATTGCGGCAGCGACTCAAAATGGTGTCGTGCAGCTATGGAAAACAACTGGAGAATCAATTGTTACTCTCACTCCAAATCCATCTAATGACCCGAAACAAGCTGATATCAATGGGGCACAAGCTAAGCCTTTAAATACTAAGCCTCTAAATACTGTGGCTTTTTCGCCTCAAGGTGATCTGTTAGCAGCAGCGGGAAACGATCGGCAAATTCACCTCTGGCGATTGCCAAAGGCACAAGCGAAGCTATCAGATAATCATCAGCTAGTTCGCACCTTTACTGGCCATAAAGACAGCATTTATCAGGTGACTTTTAGTCACAACGGCAAATATATGGCCTCGGCTAGTAATGATCGCACTATTAAAATCTGGTCAGTTGGAGATGGTCAACTCTTACATACTTTGTCGGGTCATAGTGATGGAGTCTATGGCGTTACCTTTAGCCCCGATGATAAAACCTTAGCTACTGCCAGCGCTGACAACCAAGTATGGCTATGGGATTGGTCAGCAAATAGAGTACTGTTTATCCTCAAAGGTCATCGCGATCGGATCAATAATGTCACCTTTGACCCCCAGGGGCAATATCTCGCCTCGGCCAGCAATGACGGCACTATTAAGTTGTGGAATCGCCGGGATGGTAGCCTGATGAATAACCTGCTGGGTCATAGCGATCGAGTGTATCAGGTGCAGTTTAGTCCTGACGGTCAAAAATTGGGTTCTAGTAGTGCCGATGGAACTGTGCGTCTGTGGCAAGTCTATACCAGTAAAAATAATAGTAACCATACTCCGCTCAGTCATCTTGACCCTGTCAATAGTGCTGTTTTTAGTTCTAATAGTCAGTTGATCGCCTCTGCCAGCACCGATACAACCATTCAAATTCGCAATTTAGCTGCTCAAGAAGTCAGCACAATCAAGGGTGGTGACAAGCGAATTAATAGTGTGCGCTTTAGTCCAGACAATCGATTGTTAGCATTTGGCGGTTTTGATAAAACTGTGCAGCTTTGGCAACTACAACCGCAGCAGAAGCTGGCTGAATTTGTTACTACCGATCGAGTTAACGGTGTAAATTTTAGCCCTGATGGTCAATTATTAGCTGCGGCCACAGATGGCAAAATCAAGCTATGGGACGTAGCCACCACTAAAGAGCTGAATTCTTTTGTCGATAATAGTGAATTAGTAAACCATGTGGCTTTTAGTCCCAATGGTAAAACCTTAGCATCAGCTAATCGCAATGGCACCATAAAGCTATGGGATGTGGCTACTCGCCAAGAACTCAAAAAGTTAGAAAATCATGAGCGGCGCGTTAACTATGTGGCTTTTAGCCCCGATGGTAAAACCTTAGCATCAGCCAGTAATGATGGCACGATCATGCTTTGGAATATGCGTGATCCCAAACCGTTTAAAACGCTGTTTGGGCACCGTAATACCGTAGTCGGCGTAGCATTTAGTCCAGATGGGCGACTAATAGCTTCTGCTAGCACCGATAGTACAATCAAGCTATGGAAAGCCGATGGCACGCTGATTACTACTTTGACAGAGCATCAGGGTGGGGTATTGAGCGTTGGTTTTAGCCCTGATGGTCAGACTTTGATTTCGGGTAGTGTAGATGGCAAGGTATTATTGTGGTCGTTGAATTTAGAGCAGTTACTTGATCGGGGCTGTGAATGGCTGCGCTACTATTTAGTGAATCATCCTAAATCTGACCTAGATATTTGTCCGCAAATTCCTCGTCCTGTCAGTTCTTATAGCAAGGGCTAAACATGTTTCACCAATATCGCATTACTGATCGCCATGAGCTACGTCTGTTTCAAATTGCTGATGCCGAGGAGCTGTTTGCTGTCACCGATGCCAATCGAGCTTATTTACGTCAGTGGCTGCCTTGGGTGGATGGTGCTCGATCGGTAGCTGATAGCAGAAGCTACATTGATTCCACTCTGCAACAGTTTGCCGAAAACTCTGGGTTTGTGGCGGCAATTTGTTATGACGAGAAAATTGTGGGGACGATCGGCTTTAATGAAATCAATTGGCACAGTCGCATTGGTTATATTGGCTATTGGTTGGCTGAGAGCCATCGCGGTCAAGGAATTGCTACGACTTCTTGTCAATCGATTACTGAGTGCGGGTTCCAAATTCTGGATTTGAATCGGATGGTGATTGCCTGTGCAGTAAAAAATAATCGCAGTCAAGCAATTCCTCAACGACTTGGTTTCACTTGTGAAGGCACTGCCCGCCAGGCAGAATGGCTCTATGACCACTTTGTAGATCATCAGATTTATTCGCTACTTCGTTCCGATGTTTATTGAGGCAGATACTAAGTGACCGATTTCGCTCACCCAACTAAGTGACGAAGGATGAGCGGTGGCAAGTTAAACTTGTCGTTGATGTGAAGAATTAGATAAATGCTCAGGATGGTTGCTTTTCTTTGAGAGAACTGCCTGGATTAACTTTGGCGAAGCTATCGACTTCTGAGTAGCTATCTCTGCGCATATCATAATCAGGGCCTCTGCCTCTAAAGTAATTTGCGATGTACCGAACATAATTCATGGCATTAGAGACATAGCACTCTCGATCGCTATCGACGATCGTAATATTGGAATTTATGGTATTTCTAACAACTGGAGCCTCATTGGAGTAAAGAGGCAGTAAGTCGCCAGGATAGTAGTGAGCAGTAAACGACTTGCGACTGAACTGCGGATTACTATTGTTGTATGCTCCATGAATAGTATAAGGATGCCAAAACAGCACATCACCTTTTTTTAGAGGGAAAGCCCGATATTCATAATTGCCCTCATCAATCAAACTACCTATTTCTTTGACGAAAGTATCATGGTCAGAGAAGTCTTTGCCGTTTACTCTCTCCACAACTCTGCCCTTGTGGCTTCCAGGGAGCACAAAAAAACAGCCAGCATCTTCATGGATATCTTCCAGAGCGTACCAGGCTGCAATCATCTTACCAGAAGGGTTAGCATCTAAATAGTAGTGATCTTGATGCTCCACAGTTCCTGTGGATTTGTCAAAAAACATATTTTGCATCATTACGTGGTTTGGTGTGCCAGAAAGCTTCCCTAGAACCTGGGTAATTCCTTCATCTACCAAGCATCCTTCTACTGATTGCGAAAACTTCTTCCATAGCTTTAAACTTGCCGGGTTTAACATCGAATTCTCAATAAAGCCTTCGGGGGTTAGCTTTGGCCTCATCGTCACATGAGTATCTTGACTGAAGAATAAAAACGAGTTAGAGCGCTTTACTCTGTTGTAAGAATCCAGGAAATTTTTGATTTTAGAATGACTTAATAAATTCTCAACTACTACATATCCATAAGAATCATAATATTCACTGATATCATTTTCTTCAGACGCAGCAAACTTTTTGAGATCCATGCAAGGCTCCAATATTTTTTAGCATTTATTTCCTTTAGTAAATACAAAGTATCTAAGTAGAGTAGCTGTTAAACAACGACATTGAAACACCGTATCTCTAAGCAGGGCAATTGATTCCACCATATCTTATAAGCTATCCGGTTGTATGTATAAAACATTACAAAATCCGTTTTTAATGTTTGAACATCAATGTCATGTCAGTCTTTTAGGTTGAAACGCTTTGCCAGGTAGTCTACATGGCTTCACACAACGAACCAGACTATTATCAAGACAATACAGATCAGGGGTTCTGTTGCTAAAATCGTGGAATTCTGGTTTGATACTGCAATCATCCCAAATCAACAAGTTCTCTGATCTGCTATTTTTTTCACAAACCAATTAAATTATTAACATGCAATGGGTTAACTTTTACACATCTTCTGTTGGTCGCAAAGTTGTGATGGCCAGCACTGGCATATTTTTGATGACCTTTCTGGTTTTTCATCTTGGTCTGAATGCCACTATTTTAGTTACTGATCAAGGCGTCTTGTTCAACCAAATTGCCAGTGAATTTCATGATAGCTGGGGACTTCGTTTACTGGAAGTATTAGTATTCAGCGGTTTTGCTGTACATATTTCGCAAGGATTATTGTTGACTTGGCAAAACCAATCCAAACGCAACATTTCTTACCGGGTAAAACCGAGTTTTTCTCTAGACCCAGCCCGATCAATGGCTGTGCTGGGGATAATTATTTTGGCTTTTTTATTGCTGCACCTCTATCAATTTTGGCTGCCTCATTTACTGGGTAACACCGCCGACGATTTATATGGCTTAGTGCAAGAGACCATGAGCCAGGGATGGGTTGTGGCTATTTATGCGGCGGGATGTCTGGCTGTCGCGGCTCATTTGTGGCATGGCTGGCGCAGTGCGGCTATTACTTTTGGTGCAAATGAGCGATATCAGCGACTGCTTTCAGTCCTTGGCATTAGCTTTGCATTAGCAGTACCATTAGGTTTAGCTGCTATTTCAGTCGCCCTCTTCACCAGCTCCCATGCTCAATTCTAAAATTCCTGCCGTACCTTTGGCTGAGCAGTGGCACACCTACCAAGAAACCACTCGCCTCATCAGCCCTGCCAATAAGCGCCAGCTAGAAATCATTGTGATTGGCACCGGATTGGCCGGAGCCTCGGCTGCGGCCACGCTGGCCGAACAGGGTTATCAAGTCAAAGCCTTTTGTTTCCAAGATTCACCGCGTCGCGCCCACAGCATTGCGGCTCAAGGTGGGATCAATGCTGCCAAGAACTATCAAAACGATGGTGATTCTATCCAGCGGTTGTTCTTTGACACTATTAAGGGTGGTGACTATCGATCGCGAGAAGCTAATGTCTATCGGTTAGCTACCATCAGCAGCAAAATTATTGATCACTGCGTTGCCCAAGGTGTCCCTTTTGCTCGGGAATATGGGGGGATGCTCAGCAATCGGTCTTTTGGTGGCACCCAGGTACAGCGAACTTTTTATGCGGCAGGTCAAACTGGTCAACAGCTTTTACTGGGTGCCTATCAAGCTTTGGAGCGGCAGGTATCACTAGGCAAAATTACGATGTATCCTCGCCATGAAATGCTCGAAATTGTACAAATTGATGGGGCAGCGCGGGGGATTATTGCTCGTAATTTGGTCACGGGTGAGTTGGAGCGCCATGCAGCTCATGCGGTACTGCTTTGCTCTGGTGGTTACAGTAATGTTTTTTATCTCTCTACCAATGCCATGGGTAGTAATGTCAGTGCTACTTGGAAAGCCCATAAGCAAGGAGCATTGTTTGCCAATCCTTGCTTTACCCAAATTCACCCTACCTGCATTCCGGTTGCTGGCGAATACCAATCTAAGCTCACCTTAATGTCCGAGAGTCTGCGCAATGATGGTCGCGTTTGGGTGCCAAAAGCTTTAGGCGATTCCCGGCCAGCTAACAGCATCCCGGAGACTGAAAGAGACTACTTTTTAGAGCGGCGTTATCCGGCTTACGGTAATCTTGTGCCCCGTGATATTGCTTCCCGAGCCGTCAAAGAAGTCTGTGATACTGGCTATGGAGTGGGTCGTTCTCAACGTGCCGTGTATTTAGATTATGCTGATGCTTTGCAGAAACATGGGCGGGAAGTTCTCGCAAACAAGTATGGTAACTTGTTTGCGATGTATACCCAAATTACCGGCGAAAACCCTTATACGGTGCCGATGCGGATTTATCCGGCGGTGCATTACACCATGGGTGGTCTATGGGTGGACTACGAATTAATGACCACTATTCCTGGTTTGTATTGTTTGGGCGAAGCTAACTTTAGTGAACATGGCGCCAATCGGCTGGGCGCTTCGGCTTTGATGCAGGGTTTGGCCGATGGCTATTTTGTGATCCCATCAACTATTAGTAACTACTTAAGTAAACATATTGGTAGCCCTTCAGCCGGAATTGATCATTCGGCATTTGCTGAAGCTGAAGTGGCGGTGACAGAACGACTCGATCGACTAATCCAAATTCAGGGCAATCAAACAGTAACTAGTTTTCATCAACGGTTGGGGAAAATTATGTGGGCACATTGTGGCATTGTCCGAGATGCAACTGGGTTGAAAACGGCGATTCAGGAACTCCAAGCTTTACAAGCAGAGTTCTGGCAAGATGTGAAAATTCCGGGTATGGTGCAATCACTAAATCCAGAATTAGATAACGCTCAACGAGTTGCAGACTTTTTGGAGTTAGGTGAATTGATGTGTGGGGATGCTCTTCAGCGCCAAGAGAGTTGTGGTTGTCATTTTCGCACCGAGTTTCAAACCGATCAGGGCGAAGCCCAACGCCGAGATGCTGAATATGCCCATGTAGCAGCCTGGGAATATCAACAAGATCATCAATGGCAATGTCACTCGGAAGCGTTAACATTCGAGCTAGCAAAGTTCAGCCAGCGGTCTTATAAATGATGAAACTAACCCTGAAAATTTGGCGACAGTCTGCGGCTCAATCTTCGGGTAGCTTCATAACCTACCCGTTAACTGATCTTTCCCCAGACATGTCTTTTTTGGAGATGATCGATTATCTCAATCAAAGCCTGATCCTCGCTGGAGAAGAACCAGTGGCCTTCGATCACGATTGTCGGGAGGGGATTTGTGGCTCTTGTGCGATGTATATCAATGGTCGCCCCCATGGTGCTGATCAGGGTAGTACTACCTGTCAGCTATATCTGCGCTCTTATAAAAATGGTGAGACTATTACGATCGAACCATGGAGATCGAATGCTTTTCCGGTCATTAAAGATCTGATGGTGGATCGATCGGCTTTTGATCGCATTATTCAAGCTGGTGGCTATGTTTCGGTGAATACTGGCAATGCTGTTGATGCCAATTCTACGCCGATCGCTAAGCATCAAGCTGATGAAGCTTTTGCGGCGGCGATGTGTATTGGTTGTGGAGCTTGTGTGGCAGCCTGTAAAAACAGTTCGGCGATGTTGTTTGTGGCTGCCAAGGTATCTCATTTAGCTCTTCTTCCTCAAGGTCAGCCCGAACGTCAGCAGCGGGCGGTAAAGATGGTAATGCAAATGGATAAAGAGGGCTTTGGCAGTTGTACTAATACTGCTAGCTGCGCGGCTGTTTGTCCCAAAGAAATTTCTTTGAGTACTATCGCTCAACTTAATTATGAATATTTACAGGGTTTTAAATAATTCAACTGTCAACGACGATCCCAACCCGATCGCCAAATTCACCATTTAAAGCAAGCAAAGCAGCTCCGTAAGCAGCTTCTTGCTGAGAGGCCGGGACAATAGCTTCGCTTGCACCGGAGGTGATCGGCACCCCAATTAAATTTTGCCGAATAGTTTGCCAAGTAGAATTTTGAGCACCGCCACCTGTCGTATAGATCTGGGTCAGATGATCGGCTCCCAGTTGCTGCAAAAGTTGATAACCTTGAGCTTCAATACGGGCAATACCAGTCAACAGCCCCTGCAAGAAATCTTGATCTCTATCAGGTCTAGGTTCCAGTCGAGGCAACAAATTAGGATCATTGATCGGGAAACGTTCACCGGGCTTCAGCAACGGATAATAATCTAATTCTGAAATGTTCTGCGGATCGATTTGCTCACTGAGATCCTGCAACTCTGCATTACTAAAAAACTGCCGCAACACAGCACCACCAGTATTGGAAGCACCGCCCGCCAACCAGAGATCGCCCCAGCGGTGGCTATATACCCCCTGACTGGCATTCTGAACTGGCTTAGTACTTAACAGCTTGATGACCAAAGTAGAACCCAGCGAAGTCACCGCCTGTCCGGGCTGCTGCGCGCCCGCAGCAGCAAAAGCAGCAATGCTATCGGTAGTACCGGCACAAACTAAACATTCGGGGTTGATTTGATATTGGGCGGCGATCGCAGGCAAAATTTGACCTACCGCTTCACCAGGAGCTAATACCTGAGGCAATAAATGGAACTCCGGGATATCCCGTAACCATTGGGGATACGCTAAATTCACCGGGTCATAGCCCAGCTTCAGAGCATTATGATAGTCGCTATAGCCCAACTGACCATGGAGCAACCAGGCCAGCCAGTCTGCTTGATGCAGTAAATAGCGACCAGCAGCAAAATAAGGCTGCTGAGTATACCAATAGAGCTTCGCTAAACCAGAAGTAGCACTGATCGTGGCATCTCCCACCGGAGCGATCGATCTCACCATCTCCAGCACCGACCGCGCCCGATCGTCGTTGTACATCAAAGGATCTGCCAACGGTTGACCAAAATTATCACAGAGTAGCACCGTACCAGAAGTACCATCAAAAGCAATGCTGGTAAGCTGTTTTTTGAGCTCGATCGGCATTTTTCCTAGTAATTCAAACAAGGCTATCGACCACTGGGTGGCAGTTTGAGCACCGTAGCTAGTACTATCTGACCAGCAGATATTACGATCATTGTCGATCGCTATTAATCTTGCACCAGATGTGCCAAAATCTATTCCCAGGAATAACTTCATGAACTTTGTATCTTAAGTTACAAAAATACTATTGATAGGAGTGATACAAGACTTCTAACCCCTAAACACGAATTTTAAGACCTTGTAGGCAATCAGGAATATTTATGAAAAAGATCGAGGCAATCATTCGCCCTTTTAAACTAGACGAAGTAAAAATCGCATTAGTTAACGCCGGAATTATCGGCATGACCGTCTCGGAAGTCCGAGGCTTCGGTAGACAAAAGGGGCAGACCGAAAGATATCGCGGCTCAGAGTATACCGTTGAGTTTCTACAAAAACTAAAAGTAGAAATTGTCATTGAAGATGCCCAAGTGGATATGGTAATTGATAAAATCATTGCTGCTGCCCGCACTGGTGAGATTGGCGATGGCAAGATATTTGTCAGCCCCGTTGAACAAGTCGTGCGCATTCGCACTGGTGAAAAAAACACTGATGCCGTGTAACTAGCCGCCCAAACCGACCGCCCTCTAAGTTATGGGGGCGGTTTTAGTCTGTATCTTTATTATTTTTACGAGCCATCTGTTGCAGCTTTTTATTGCTATCTGGAGCTTTTCGCCTATCCAATAAACCCGTAACTAAGCGACTCAGACCAGTTTTCAATCTGGTGGGCGTACTTTCCTGAAAATCAAAATCAGGATTTGGGGACGTGGTCTCGGTTTTGTTCGGAATACCAATTTTCTTAGCAATTTTTGGCTGATTCTGCTGCTGGATTTTTTTCCTTCTGGCGCGCTGCTTAATCTCCAATCTAGCTCGGCGCTGCCGATTTTTATTGGGAGAAAACAATCCAGTCAACATCGTTGTGACTCTGACACCAAACTGATTGACCGGGTTTTCCTCGAAATCGTAGACGCTGGATAGCTCATGCTGAGTACGGTACATCTGAGTCCGCATCAGGCACAGTAGAAAAATCACCCACATTGATTTGTTATGCCAATAAGTGGCAGCCCCGATCGCAATGTACAAATAAGACATATCTAACACCGCATTTTCGCGGGATGTGAGGCTTTTGCCGTAATACTTCATGGCAAAAATGAAAGCTGCAAAAGCCCCAAAACCCACAATTCCGCTGGAATGCAGATGAGTCAAATAAATATTATGAGGGTCAACATCCAAAATAATTTCGATACCATAGCCCCGCCCAATCAAAATATTTTTGAGATCGGAGAGCCAAATACTCACGGCTGACTCTAAGCGAAATAGTCGATCGTCATTAGAAATTTCGCGTCCTTCAGTCAGGTTGGTATAAATCTCCGACTTGCCTACAAATTCACCGATTTCTGGAGCACTCACAATCAAGAAAAAAACCAAGACAGCAATCACGACCCAAAATCGATAATCACGCAAATAGCGGCGCACAAAATAAAACAAGATAGTAAAGCTGAGGGCGATCGCGGTAGTCCGAGAAAACATTAACCCTAGCAGTACTATCATCAAAAAACTGATACCAAAAACCCCCATTCGCAGCGGCATAAAACTAGGCAATTTCTCGCTGCTATACAAACTGAAAATGGTAATTAGTCCATA
>JANOXZ010000489.1:0-4881 GCA_031418695.1 Synechococcales cyanobacterium VAR_35_metabat_10 | reverse complement strand
CGTTGTTTTTGCTCAGAAGCTGTGTGGCAATACTGTTCCAGTGACCGGGCGGAGTATAAGTCCCGCCCCCATCTGCCCAAAATTTGGCAATTTCGGTTTGGTCAGCAGTGCGAGTAGTGCTGTTCAAGCCACCGATATCTTTGGTGCGGTTAAAGTCTTGAGTATATTCATCGCTGTCTAGGGCTGGTGGCGCATCCGGGCGGAATTGACCACTGCTTTCTAAGGCAAAAGGTGTGACCTTGCCCCATTGAGGCAATAAAGGGGAAGCAACCACGCTAGTGGGTTGCCATTTGCCGATTTCGGTGCTGACAGTATAGGGCACCACAGTTTTAGAGCCATCGTTGGCGCGGGAAGCCAAGGCTGCTTCAGCTACAGCTTTGCCGTAGGCCAAGCCTTTGGTGACAAAGTCTCCTGCTGGTAAATCTTGCAAATAGCCATTGAGGATGCCATCGAAAGTGGCTTTTTGGTTGGGATACAGCTCAGTAAGTACCCGATATGCAGCCTGAGAAGCAGCGGCTTCGACCGAAGCGTCAGGACTTATGCCGTTATCAATTTTGTAGGCATCATAAAAAGCAGTAAGTCCGTTGACCGCATCAAACACCGCAGTTTCCAAAATTGCCAAATTGCGAGAGGCGATCGGGGGATTGGTTTTATCGATTTTAATCGCATCTAAAGCTGCTTGGTTCCAGCCCAACACCGCATTAGATTTATTGGCAAAAGTCAAAATATTTTGAGCCGATTCAGTTTGTAGCCAATTACGATCAGCCTTCAGTATTTGACGTAGCTCAGTGGCTTGACCAGTAGCACCGCTGACCTTGATCACAATGTCGTTGTAATCAGCATCAGAGAAATTGCTGCGGCCACCTTTAAGAGCTATATCTTCCCAACCAAAGACGTTGGTGCTCACCTTGGCAAACTGAGTAGCACCTTTGTTGGCAGCAGACATCGAAAATAGCGGACGGTTAGAGCCTTTGAAATTTCCATCAGCCACACTCTCTAAGCTGCCGTTAGGCACCAAAATCAACGCGACTTTCTCACTAGCTGCAAAGCCGACTGTTTTGACTCCGTTGTAGCTGCCACCATTACAATCTTGCTCACCGAGCTGAGAATTAAACCGCGCGTCTTCGGTGGCATCGTCAAATAGTAAGTAACCTTCACCATTGCCATCGATCGCTCTGCGGGCAGCTTCTTCTATGAATTCTGCCGAACCTAGTCGGAAGTTTTCCATGCCATTAAGGCTAAATACTCCCAGTTGCCCTTGATAAGCTCCATTATCTGCTAGTACATCGATCGACATTAAACCACCGCTGCCAATCGTAAAAACACCATCCATTGCTGCGAGAGGATTTACGGTGCCGTTACTACCGCTAATGTCATCTTCTTTATCACTTTTTTTGCGATTGCCGCGATCACCTCTGGTGTAAGCGAAGCTATCACCTCTGGTGTAAGCGAAGCTATCAGAGTCAGAATACTCGATTGCTAAGGGAGCTTTGAATACACTACCAACTGGTGGGGTAGTTACTAAATTACTAATTTCATTTGTCCCTACTAATGCCGCACCCAATGCATCTTTGCCTAAATCTTTAACTGAAGAAGTAAGTCCTACAAAGCTATCTACGTTTTGCAGTGAATCTAGTACTGGATTAGAAAAGTTACTAGGGTTAGAAAAATTGTTGTTCATGGATGCGATCAGACACAAAATTGAATGGGGGAGCTTGTTTTAGCTATCTCCAATCTTATGTGACACTTCCTTTCATAGATATCCGCCAAAAGCATTGTTGCTAATTCAGACAATTTTTGCTTTACCGCCATTCGGCTGAGACCAAAGAGACCTGAAGCTAACTGTTAAGGAAGGATTTCTTTCCCTACTTCTACATATTGTTGCCAACCGAAGTTAGATCGGGGGTCGCTATAGTTCCGGACAGCTACTCCTCGGCTAAGCGATCGCTCAAAAGCCACCAAGCGAGGAATATCGGTTTTAAACATAGACATTTGGGCTTCGGTTAAAAATTCGCGGCCACTGCGACATTTTTGGTGCGTGGATCGACTTGAGTTAATCGAATTATAAACTACCAAACCTGATCGGCCATGTCAATAAAGCCTTGGCCGCGCAACATGCCGCTACTCGCTCCGGGCAGTAAAAATTTAACTTGCGGGAATAACTCTTTTAATCTATCCACACTGCGCAGTTGCCTAGGCCAATGAAAAGTCTTGGCGGTTTGGAGTGGTTGAGGATTCATCTGTCGATCGGGTAATAGATGCCTACCAGTAAACATCATGCCCCCATAATAAACACAGGCAGAACCGGGCGAATGACCAGGAGTCCAGACAACTTGCAGCGGCTCCTCTGATGCGGCCAAAGTAATTTGATATGTTTGGTGATAAGTGGTTTTTGGCGTGTCTGGCAATAGGTAAGCTTCTTGTTCTTGAATGATTACCTCGCAGGCTAAATCTTTGGCGATAGTAGCCATTTGCCCCAATCCTCCTCGGTGGGTGACGATCGCCCACCCTACACCACCTTGCTGAGCAATAAATTTTTGATTGGTATCGTTCCAAGCCGGTGCATCAATTAAAATGTTTTGGGACAAGACACTACCAGATTTGTTTACAATGAGGTAGGAAGTGCCGCCCAAAGTATCGCGATTTGGGGCAAAAGCAAAGACATTCTGTAATACCAAATGTGGTTCTTTACCTAGGGTCTGGGGGTTTAATTGAGAGTTTTCCGGTGGGTTCGGCATAATATCAAATATAATATTGTCTTCCATCCTGTGCCCATTAGCTTGCGCCAGCGGAGACAAAAGCTAAGGAATTAATGAGTTCATGGAAAAGTGGATTGTCCTAATTTTATCAGGCATGATTGCCTACTGGGTGCTGAGCCTGACTATCCAACGATCAGCACAAATATCTCGCTGGCTACGGATCAATCAATCTACTCCACCTGCAGACTCTAAGCCAGAGAAAGAAGTCATCTCACCGACCAAGGAAATAGCGCCATTGCGATCGATCTCTGTAGAAGAAGAAGCGCTGCTACGAGAATGTTTTCCTTGGTCAGTGTATTTTTTAGAGTCGATCGAGTATCGCCCCCAAGGTGTTGTATGTCGAGGTCGCTTGCGCACCGATGCTGGAGCAGCATACAAAACAGTCAAAGATAATATTGCGGAGCGCTTTGCTGACAAGTTTTTTGTGTTGTTTCAGTCTGGACTAAGCGATCAGCCTTTTTTTGTGTTGGTGCCCGATATCATTAAGGATAAAAATTCGCGCCCTAACTTTATGAATTATGTGCTAGCCGGTCTAAGCTGGGCTTTGGCCTGGGGCACTACTAGTCAGTATGGGGCGTTGTTAAATGGCGTGAAGCCCGAGCAGCTTCAACAAAATATGATGGAGCCACGGGGCTGGCTATATGCATTGACTGTGTTGGCGGTGCTAAGTAGCAAAGATGTGGTGAAGTATTGGATCTGCCGCTGGCGCAGAATTGCTACTGGTTTACTGTACTGTGTGCCTCTGCCGTTTTTTCCGGGCACCTGCGGTACTCTTTTGCAATTGCGGGCACCTATCCCCGATCGGCGAGTTTTGTTTGATTTGGGTTTTGGCTCCTTAATTGTCAACTTGCTGATTGCTAGCGTTGGCTTGTTTTGGGGGCTACAACATTCCACGGTGGTAACGGCCTCAGCAGAATCGGGGATTTTAAATTTTGCTTCTTGCGACCCCCGTTTTTCGCTGTTTTTGACCGGTCTAAGTAAGTTGGCGATGGGGCAAGACTTTAGCGCCAACACTGCTATTCAGCTTCATCCGGTGGCGACTGCGGCCTATCTAGGATTTTTGATGATGGCCATTAACATGTTGCCATTTAAGCGCTTTGATGGTGGCTATGTGGTTCATGCTATGTATGGCGTGCGCGGTAGTATTACCATTGGCCAAATCGCCAAGATTATTCTGATCATGTTGGGATTTTTGCAGTTGCGCTTGACGGGCTATACCGGCAGCCTAGTTTTTGCGATTTTACTGATGTTTTTTCCAACTATCTCCGATCCCACCCTCAATGATGTGACTGAAATTGATAGTCGGCGCGATGCCTGGGGGATGCTTTTGTTGGCAATTGTTGTATTGATTTTCTTACCGGTGCCGGGGATCCTAGGAAAGTTCTTAGGCGTATAGAATTGTCATGAATCTCTGACATAGATCCCCGTCGATCGACCATAACTCGTTAAACCCTCACATCTCAATGGTCTGGGGGATTGTTTTATCGATCAATCTCCGACTATAAGTAAGGTATCGAGGCATTTGTTAATGTTCTTGATAAATCCACCACAAGCCAAGATTGCAGGTTGCTCAAGCTACTGTTTTCTCTGGAGGAAAAATCTCACCATGTCTACAGACAACAACCCGTTAGAGGAGATGACTCTGCGGCAACTTAGAAAGGTTGCCAGCGCTTACGGTGTTTCTCGTTATAGCCGGATGCGTAAATCCCAGTTGCTAGAAGAGATCCTCAAAATTGAGCGCAGTCAAGGGACATCTTCACCATCAAATACTTTAAACAACAACGTTTTACAATCGGAGGCATCATTAACAGTGGAAGCAGGAAAATTTGAACTAGATGCCCCAGTCCCCAGTAATACCATGGAAGATTTGGCTGTTGCCGATGCCGAACTTGGTGACATTCCTGGGGGTTACGCCGAAAGCAAGATAGTTCTACTCCCCCGCGATCCGCAGTGGGCTTATGCTTACTGGGATATCACCGCTGAGCACAAGCAAGAATTGCGAGCTCAGGGCGGTCAGCAGTTAGCACTGCGTTTGTACGATGTCACTGACATTAATATGGGTGCCCAAAGCCCTCACAGCATTCAAGAATATCCGCTAGATGAAATGGCGCGGGAATGGTAT
>JANOXZ010000488.1:0-3418 GCA_031418695.1 Synechococcales cyanobacterium VAR_35_metabat_10 | reverse complement strand
GTCGAAGGAATTAATAATAAGCTTAAGCTGATAAAAAGAAGAGGCTATGGGTTCAGGAATTTCAATAACTTTCAAATTAGATGTGTGTTAGCATGGCATTTTAATCATTGATTTTACATAGCAAGTTCGGTAGAGCCTAATATTTGAGTTCAAGAAACCGGAGAGAGACGATTTTGCAAATCCATCTTCTAAAGAAGATCCGGTTGATCAAATAATTCGATATGTCAATAATATACGAGAAGGTAAATTTAAGACACCACAAGGTCGAAAAATAAATATTGCTGCAAATACCCCTTTCTATGGATATGTGGTATGTGAGCTTTCGACAAAAATTGAAACATGGTTAGAAGATGTTAAGGATTTTAGACCAATGCCCGATAGGATGGGGTGGTTTCAGTGGCGTGAAAAAATAAATTTGTATATGGAAGTAATAAGTTGGGAAAAATTACTAAAAGATGCAGATATGCGAAACAAAATGTTTTTCCACAAACTAGGCATTTAAGCGAAACAAGCGCATCAAAATCCAAATTTTAACAAAAAAATACTCCAATCAGATTTATGCAGATGTAAGAATTCAATTCTTCAGCAAAACCGTAAAACCTCTGGTGACATTAAGATTCCAAGGAAGCTATGCCCTATCCTTTTCCGGGAATGAACCCATATCTAGAACAACCGGCTTTCTGGTCATCGGTTCGCAGTCGCCTAATCGTAGCTTTGGCCGACGCTGTTGCGCCGCAAATATTGCCCCACTATTACATCGAAGTCGAAACCAGAACCTACTCCGAAGATACTGAGCTGCTCATTGGAATTCCTGATGCCGTGGTTTTAACTAAAGCAGCCGCCGCAAAATCACCTCTTGCAGTCAGTCCATCTGTTGCCCTGCAAAACCGCCCACAAATAGTCCAAATCCCAATCGACTCAGAAGTCAAAGAGCGTTACTTAGAAGTCCGGGACACCGCCACTAACTCTGTGGTCACAGTGATTGAGATACTTTCCCCGGTAAATAAACGTCCCGGCAAAGGTCGCGCAACCTACGAAGATAAACGCCAAAAAATCTTAGAAAGCACCGCCTATCTGGTGGAAATCGACCTATTGAGAGCCTTTGCTCCCATGCCTTTGCTGCAAGACAACATTCCTTGGGATTACCGCATCCTCATCAGTCGCAGCGAACAACGCCCTCAAGCCGATCTCTACGGTTTCAATTTGTCAGAACCAATTCCATTCTTTCCTTTGCCCCTCAAAAATTCTGAAGAGGGCATTGAAGTCAACCTCCAAAAAATCCTCGAAGCTCTGTACGATCGAGCAGGCTATGAATACCGCATCGACTATCAACAGCCAATTCCACCTCCTGCCCTCAGCCCAGCCAACCAAGCCTGGATTGCCCAGATCTCATAGCATCTCTAAAAATATTCGTACTTGCGTACCATTATTAGATATTATGGATGCTGACTGAAAATTACAGGAACTTCGTAATCATGACCAAGTATGTGATGTGGGGCAGCTACTGCCCAGACGTATTAGAAAAACGCGCCCCCCACCGCCAAGCCCATTTGGATGGCCTGCAAAAACAAAAACAAGATGGCATATTAGTAACCATCGGACCAACTCAAGACCTCACCAAAGTCTTCGCCATCTACGAAGCCCCCGACATCGAAGCCGTCAAAACCCTGGTAGAAAAAGACCCCTACTGGCAACACCAGATCTGGACAGAGTACGAAGTCAAAGAATGGATTCAAGCTATTTGAACGATGTTCTAGAGATTTTTGTGAAGATCTCAAAGAAATTGATCGGATTTTTAAAAACCCTGCTAAGATAATACCCATGTACTTAGCAGCCCGCAGCAAATCAGTTTTTCTACCTAAAGAAAGCTACCTCCAAGATCTCTTGCCTGCTGCCTGACATTCTGCCTAAACATAAAGCATTTATTTTCAGATTAAACTTCCGATATCGAGGAATCCATGGCAACCACGACTAACACCGATCGCGACAAAGCACTGAACCTAGTTTTAAGTCAAATCGAAAAATCCTTCGGCAAAGGCGCGATCGTTCGGCTGGGCGACTCGGCTCACATGAAGATCGAAACTATTTCTAGCGGAGCGCTCACCTTAGATATCGCCCTGGGCGGCGGCTTGCCCCGAGGCCGGATCATCGAAATCTATGGCCCAGAAAGCTCCGGTAAAACCACCTTGGCCTTACATGCGATCGCCGAAATTCAAAAAGCCGGTGGAGTCGCCGCCTTCGTCGATGCTGAGCACGCCTTGGATCCCAGTTACTCAGCGGTGCTGGGTGTAGACATTGATAACTTATTGGTTTCTCAGCCCGACTCTGGAGAAGTAGCCCTAGAAATCGTCGATCAGCTCGTGCGCTCCTCCGCAGTGGATATTGTCGTAATTGACTCCGTAGCAGCCTTGGTGCCCCGGGCAGAAATTGACGGCGACATGGGTGACTCTCACATGGGTTTACAAGCGCGCTTAATGAGCCAAGCCATGCGCAAAATTACTGGTAACATTGCCAAGTCTGGCTGTACCGTAATTTTCTTGAACCAACTGCGCCAAAAAATCGGCGTAACCTACGGTAGCCCCGAAACCACGACTGGTGGTACTGCCCTGAAATTCTACGCCTCGGTGCGCCTCGATATTCGTCGGATCCAAACCCTGAAAAGAGCCAACGAGGGCGAATATGGAATCCGCGCCAAGGTCAAAGTGGCAAAAAACAAAGTGGCACCACCTTTCCGTATTGCTGAATTTGACATCATCTTTGGCAAAGGCATCTCCACGATCGGCTGTATTGTAGATCTCGCCGAAGAAATGAGCATCATCAACCGGCGGGGAGCCTGGTACAGCTTCAATGGCGACAACATCGGCCAAGGCCGCGACAACACCATCAAGTATGTAGAAGAAAAGCCAGAGTTTGCTGCTGAGTTACAAAAGATGGTTTGGGCAAAACTCAACGACGGAGTAGCGGTTTCGGCCAACTCCTTGAAAGCTGCCGTAGATGCAGATGATGAAGAAGACGATGAGGAAGAGCCAGAAGCATAAGCCCTAAGGCTTTTCGAGCTTACAGCTAGACCGCTGTAAATCAAACACCCCTTGGTTAAAACAGCCCGGTAATCGATCGAGCAACTGCCCATAGTTAAAACTGACTGTGGGCTTTGGCTTATCGTCTTTCGTAATCTCGCAGGGGTTATCGAGAGTACAAAGCGGCGATCGCCGACCACCACTGCCACCCCCTGTATTCACAATCCCCACCACCTTATTACCGGCTGCTGCAATCATCGGCGAACCAGACATGCCACCCAACAAACTACAACGGTGTCGCAGTGCCTGCTTCCAGTCATAGCCCCCCTCTTTCACCCGCACCATCGCCCCCATGCTACAACTCACCCGATGCAGATACTGGTAATTGAAGGCGATCGCTT
>JANOXZ010000487.1:0-2003 GCA_031418695.1 Synechococcales cyanobacterium VAR_35_metabat_10 | reverse complement strand
GGAACCCCGGAATAAAAACGACGCTCCCAAGCTTGGGAGAGGGGTTGGGGGTGAGGGCAAAATCTACGCATCATTCTCCAATTCAGCAATGCGGAAGTATCTAGCTCAATCCGACTAATTTCTCGCTCAACTCCCACATTTTCTCAGCCTTGTCATCGCTGGCTTTATCTGACAATTCTTGTACGAAGGATTTGCGCCCTGGGGTTTGGCGATTTCCCCAGCTCCAATGTGCTCCCGATTGCTTGAATTCTGGATCGGCGACTACTTGGGCTACTCGCTCTCCGGCTAGTTCTTGAGTTATGTAGCCACCTGTAATATTCTTCTGAAACCAGGGGAAGATTTTTTGGAATAGGGGATAGCTATTGCGGAATAGGGGGCTATCGGCGACACAGCCAGGATAGAGGGTATTAAATACGATGCCTGTCGATTCGTGGTAACGACGGTGTTGTTCTCGACTAGTCATCATATTGCATAGTTTACTATCTTTGTAGGCTTTACCTGCTTTAAATGGCTTGCCATCAATCATGGTGACTGGTGCTTTGAATCCAGCGGCGAAGCCTTGAAGTTCGCCCAAATCTGCTGGTGCGGGGATGGGAATTTTGCCGCCTAGCTCTTTTGAATTGGCTGTGACGGTGCCTAAAATGATTAAACGTTTATCTGAGGCGGATGATGCTTTTAAGTCTTCTAGGAGGAGATTACACAGGAGGAAATGACCGAAATGATTGGTGGCGACGGTGAGTTCGTAGCCTTCTGGCGATCGCAGTGGCTCCTTCAATAGGGGTAGATATACCGCTGCATTACATACTAGGGCATCGAGGGATTTTCCGGTGGCGCGGAAGTCTGCTACGAACTTCCGTACGCTCTCTAGGGAGCCTAAATCGATATGGATGATGCTATGGCTATCGGGGGACATTCCCAAGGCTTGGGCGGCTGTTTTGGTTTTGGGTAAGTCTCGGCAAGCCATGACTACATGCCAACCCTTTTGGGCGAGAGCTTTGGCTGCGTATAATCCCACCCCTGATGAGGCTCCGGTAATTATTACTGTTTGCTGGGTCATTTTTAATAAAATTTTCTTGACTATATTGAAGCTGAAGGTAAATACCTCAACCCTTTAGTATCAGACAGGATCGATCGAGTTGCGATCGAAATGCTAAAATATTTACAACTATCTGTTTTGATGCTTGTATGTCAGAGATATTTTTTTTAACCGCAGAGGCGCAGAGAGCGCAGAGGGCACAAAGAAAAAACTAATTTATAGTCAGTATCATCGATCGCATCAATGATTATGCCTCGTAGTTCGTTTTAATGAGCATGATGTCTGTCTCGATTAGACGTTGGCGTAGCCTACCGGAGGTAATCGCCAAATTAAGTTCGAGCCAAGCGGTTAAACTGATAACTGAATAACTTTACCATTCATTATGACTACCCCTGCAATCCAATGGTACCCTGGGCACATTGCCAAAGCCGAACGTCAACTTCAGGAACAACTCAAAAAAGTTGATGTGGTGCTGGAAGTGCGGGATGTACGGATTCCTTTTGCTACCTATCATCCGCTGTTGGCGACGTGGATTGGGAGCAAGGAAAGGTTGCTGATTCTCAATCGGGTGGATATGATTCCGGCTTCCGTGCGGGAAGGTTGGCTCGATTGGTTTGTGGCGCGGGGGGAACAACCATTTTTTGCGAATGCTCATCAGGGTACTGGGGTGGCGGCGATTTCCAAGGCGGCGCAGGCTGTGGGTGTGGCGATTAATGAAAAGCGGAAAGCGCGAGGGATGTTACCGCGTGCGGTGCGTGCGGTGGTAATTGGGTTTCCGAATGTGGGTAAATCAGCCTTAATCAATCGGTTGCTCAATAAGCGGGTAGTCGAAAGTGCCAGACGCGCTGGTGTCACC
Organism: Synechococcales cyanobacterium VAR_35_metabat_10; assembly: GCA_031418695.1. Classification (GTDB taxonomy): domain Bacteria; phylum Cyanobacteriota; class Cyanobacteriia; order Cyanobacteriales; family Chamaesiphonaceae; genus JAAFHZ01. The sequence continues at coordinate 111 of JANOXZ010000487.1, read as the reverse complement.
AAATCTCTGCGATGGGTGAGAATTTCCGACCAATTGGAGTTATTAGACGCACCAGGGATCATTCCTGGGCGACTCAACGACCAAGCCGCAGCCGTGAAGCTAGCGATCTGC
>JANOXZ010000486.1:0-8294 GCA_031418695.1 Synechococcales cyanobacterium VAR_35_metabat_10 | reverse complement strand
CGATCGCCCCTGAGCTAACAGCGGCGGAATCAACAGAAAATCCATCACCGAATCAACAAAAGTAGCCGAATCTACCAACACATGAGTTGCCCGATCGGCCAAGCTTTTAAAGAGGGTATGATCTACTTTCGGTGTTCCTTTCCACCACATATATAGTGGTAGTTCAGGAAGTAAGGCTTCTCCAACCACCTGACTATTAGCTTCCAATAAAGCCGCATTGCCGCTAAACATCACATATTCACAGCCCAACATGGCACTTTGTTGGCGCTTTTTAATTGGTGAATAAGCCGAAACTTGTGCTTCCAATTCATGAGCAACGGAGTTAGTGGCACAGAGAGTTACAATCCGTGAAGGCCCGGACTCGGCGATCGCATCAGCGGCACGATAATTTTGCTCCGCTGCGGTGGGTGTAATCTTTTGCTTACTAGCTGCCAAATAGGCTTCTTCTAACTTGGCAAAAGTCACTTCATTGGCCTTACCAGTAATAGTGAGACCATAAGCCTGCTGCGACTTAGCCAAGGCATCCCGAGTTAACGGGCCATTGATTCCATCGATCGGGCCATCATAAAAACCCAAGGCAGTCAACAACTGCTGAATGGGAGCTGGTTCATAAACTACCACCGAAAATGTATTGGCACGCTGGGTATCAGCATTGGCTTGCCACAACTCCTGCAAAGCGGCGGGAATCTCACTGATTGCCACATTTTTGGAGGAGAGCAGTTTGGCCATCGGTGGCGATTGCAAAGTAGTAGGCATAATTGTTGTAAAAAAATTGTGGACAGAGAGTTTAGATTCTGCGCCAACGGCGACCATGTTGATTTAGCAGTAGCTCAGCCTCGATCGGCTCCCAAGTACCAGCTTCGTATAATGGAATTGTATTGGGGTTGCGATCGCTTTCCCAAGCCGAGAGAGCAGGCATGACAATTCGCCAAGCTTCTTCTACTTCATCAGATCTGGTGAACAGGGTTTGGTCGCCCAGCATACAGTCTAGTAAAAGTCGATCGTAAGCATCAGAGCTTTTCACGCCAAAGCTAGAATCATAGCCAAATTCCATGGTTTCAGTACGAGTGCGCAAGTCTGGCCCAGGCATTTTGGCCTCAAATTGTAAAGAGATCCCCTCATCGGGGTGAATCTGCAACACCAAAACGTTGGGATTAACTTGCTTAGCCGCCGATTGGAAGATCCGCCAGGGCACTTCTTTGAACTGAATCGCAATCTCCGAAACCTTCTTGGGCATCCGTTTACCGGTGCGCAGATAGAACGGTACGCCTTTCCATCGCCAATTATCGATCGCAAACTGCATCGCCACATACGTAGGAGTCGTGGAATTAGGATCTACACCAGTTTCTTGGCGATAGCCCGGAATCTCTTTGCCCTTCATCCAACCAGAGCTATATTGACCGCGCACTGCACAGCGTTCTAGATTTTGCAGATCGGCTAAGCGAGTAGCTTGCAAAACTTTCAACTTCTCAGTGCGAATACTATCGGCATCCAAAGAGTTGGGTGGCTCCATTGCTGTCAAACAGAAAGTCTGCATTAGGTGATTTTGCAGCATATCACGCAAAGCCCCTGCTGACTCATAGTATCCAGCCCGGTCTTCGACCCCGACGGTTTCCGCCACGGTGATTTGCACATGATCTATGTAATTGCGGTTCCACAGCGGCTCAAAAATCGCATTGGCAAACCGAAACACCAATAGGTTTTGGATGGTTTCTTTGCCCAGATAGTGATCGATGCGGTAAACCTGATTTTCGCGGCAAACTTTTTGCACTACTTGGTTCAGATTCTGCGCCGAGGTCAGATCTCGACCAAAGGGCTTCTCGATCACCAATCTTTGTTTTTGAGGATCGGCTAACATGTCGGCCGCACCAAGTTGTTCGATCGCCTCGGGGAAAAAGTTTGGTGCCACAGAAAGATAAAATACCCGGTTGCCCAAGGTCTGGCGGCTTTCATCTAGTTCACCCAAAAAAGCTTTGAGTCGCAGGTAGCTTTCAGGCTTATCGATATCACCGGGACAGTAGAACAGCCCTTGAGCGAATTCTTCCCAGGCGGCTTCGCTTTGGATGCCATTGCCAAATTCAATTACCCCTTGTTTGAGGTGTTCACGAAAAAATTCATGGCTCCAGTCTCGACGAGCGACACCAACTACCGTAATTTCTTGGGGTAGCCTTCGATCAAGCTTCATTTGATAGATCGCGGGCACCAGCTTGCGCTGAGTCAAGTCACCAGAAGCTCCAAAGATCGTAATAATCTGGGGTTCAGGTAATTTCTCTTGGCGTAAACCCACCCGTAGGGGATTAGTCATAATTGCGGTCATGTATTTCTACCTCACTACTGCTAAAGCGTCAATTTTGCCTTGGAGGCTCGCCATTAGAGTACCAAAAGGCTGGACAAATTTTTCAATGCCGTCAGCTAATAGTTCTGCCATGACAGTATCCACGTTGATATTTACATCGCTGTCTGCCAAGGTAGCAATCATGGCACGAGCTTCCGATACATTGGCTTCAATCCGGCTGGCGGGATCACAGTGATCGGCACAGGCAGCAATGGTTTGTGGCGGCAAAGTGTTCACGGTATCGTTTCCAATCAACCCATCCACATACATCACATCGCTATATGCCGGATCTTTGGTGCCAGTACTTGCCCACAGCAGACGCTGCACGCGGGCACCTTTAGCAGCTAAGGCTTGCCAGCGATCGCTCTTGATAATTTCTTTATATTCTTGGTAAGCAATCTTGGCATTGGCGATCGCCGCTTTGCCTTTCAAACCGCGCAGCTTAGCTTGTAAAGTCACATCGCTAGTCGCCGCAGCGGCTTTTTCTAACCGAGCATCAATATTGCTATCAATCCGGCTGAGAAAGAAACTGGCTACCGAAGAAATATTGCTGATATCTTCGCCTTTAGCAACTCTGGCTTCTAGGCCACGAATGTATGCCCAAGCGGCATTTATGTAGCTTTGAACTGAAAATAATAAGGTGACGTTAACGTTGATCCCAGCAGCAATCACTTTTTCTACTGCCGGTAGACCTTCAGGCGTGCCGGGGATCTTGATCATTACATTGGGTCGATCGATCACCTCAAAGTAGCGGAAAGCTTCAGAGATAGTCTTTTCGGTGTCATCAGAAATAGTAGGCGGTACTTCGATGCTTACGTAACCATCAATACCTTCAGTCTTTTCATAGACTGGCTTTAGTATGTCAGCAGCTAGCTGAATATCGGTAAAAATTAAAGATTCGTAAATTTCGTCTAAAGATTTGCGGGCGAGAATCCCGGCTTCGATGTCTTGATCGTATACAGCGTTGCCAACGATTGCCTTTTCAAAAATTGCTGGATTGGAAGTGATCCCCAAAACTCCTTCTTTGATCGATTTAGCCAAAGAGCCAGTGGTCATCAGATCGCGACTGAGGTTATCCATCCAAATGCTCTGTCCAAAGTCTTGCTCGATTTCTAAGATGGGATTAGTAGTAGCCATGATGCGAAACTCCTGTGTAGAAAATCTATATGAATGTACCCTGGTTGGATCTTGGGGGATTAATTCGACATTATTTTTTACAGTAGCCGATCCCCACAAAACTTGCCTGGTTGACACTGTAATTTTTTTCATCTCAATAACATGATCTTGATCGCAATGTACCGTATATCTACTGAGGTTTTTAGGTTTTTTATCCTCTATCTGCCCGCCGGCAGCGTAACAATTCTCAGCATTTATGCGTAAAATCGCCCGGATCTAGCGAAAAGCGTTCCTCTGGTTAGATTCAGAATGTTAAGGTTGTCTTCAATCTTGGTAGCAATAGATTTGTCTATGACTGCAAATAACCGTTTTTATTCATTGGAAAGACTTAATCGTCGTCGTCGTTTAAGTCACGCTTTTTATCCCCACAAATCTGCGCAGTTAACCTCTTCCAGAATTGTGAAAAGAGGTTTTGATATATTTTTTTCCTTGTTAGTTTTAGCTTTGGGTTGTCCCATATATCTAATTCTAGCTGTCTGTGTGTATATGTCTTCTCCTGGCCCAGTCTTTTTTAGTCATCAGCGAGTGGGACGTAACCGCCGTTCTTTTGGCTGCATAAAATTTCGTACCATGGTGCCAAATGCTGACAGAAAGCTCCGCGAATTGTTAGAGAAATCGCCACAAATGCGTCAGGAATTTGAGGAAACTTTTAAGCTCAAAAATGACCCTCGGATTACTTGGATTGGCAAGTTTTTGAGAGTTTCTAGTTTAGATGAGTTGCCACAGTTCGTTAATGTCCTAAAAGGTGAAATGAGCGTGGTTGGCCCACGTCCACTGGTGAAGGATGAACTACCCCGCTATGGCGAAGAGATTGACTACGTCTTGTCTGTAAAGCCTGGAGTAACAGGTCTGTGGCAAGTTTCTGGTCGTAATGATATTTCCTATGAAGACCGAGTGAAGTTAGATGTGTCTTATGTCGAAAAACGTAGTCTGGCCTTGGATATTATGTTAGTTCTCAAGACTGTTGGTGTGATCGTATTACCAAAAAACAATGGTGCCTATTAACTTTTGATAGTTGGTCAGCAAAAAGCCAGGGGCTAGGGCTTCTGGCTTTCTTGTATAGATTGATGTCGCAAATCCCATCCGCCAATTTTAATGAAATTTGTATCGAATGGCGCAAAAAAGTAGATAATATCGATCTGCTCTGGAAAAACAACATCATCTTACAAAAATGACCGCAGAAAGTTACCTTAATCACCCGACCTTTGGCCTCCTGTATCGCATTTGCGAGTTGGAAGACAGTCAAGAGTTATTCACAACACTCTATGCCCAGCGAATGTTTTTTATTGTGAATACTAAAACTGAAGGCATTAGTTTTCAGTCTATCCCTCGTAACGATGCCCGGATGATGGTGGACAATCGCTTGCGTATTCTTCGCCGAGATGGTGATTTACCAGAATATGGTCGGGTGCAGGCTATCCATAAACAGACTTTTAGCTAATGATCAAGGCTGAGCTGCGTCAAGATTTGCTGCGATCGAGGATGGCTTTATCTCCAGAGCTTTATCAGGAATATAGCGATCGGCTCTGTGGACATCTGCAAAAATTCTTGCTAAATCATGTCCTGCCTGGCCAGACGATATTAGCTTATCAGCCCCATCGTCAGGAACCAGATTTAGGTAGGCTGTTTGCTCAGCCATTTTATCAATGGGGACTACCCCGTTGTCTGCCCCAGCGACAATTGGCTTGGCATTTATGGCGGCCTGGGGAGACATTAGTGAATAATTTTTATGGATTGGCTGAACCCCTAGCTACGGCAAGCCCGATCGATCCTGCTGCGACTACCGTATTGCTAATTCCGATAGTGGGTTTTGATGCACAGGGTTATCGATTGGGTTACGGCGGTGGCTACTTCGATCGACTATTAGCTAGCTCGGAATGGCAGCAGGTATTGACGATTGGTATTGCTTTCGACTTAGCCTTGGTACCAAAAATCCCGATCGATTCGTGGGATCTGCCTTTGCACAGGATTTTTACTGAGTCTGGAATGGTTGTGGATCTGGTCTAGTGGGCACTATGATAGGAATGGTGCCAAGCACCTATTAACTTTAACTAATTTTAAAGCCATGGACTACAGTCCATCCAGTCATAGTACACAGCTCTGCTGATCCTTTGAGAACGCCGGTTCCTGGTTTGGGCAGAGGATCCGGGGGCAGAAAGTGTTAAACCCACAGAGCAAAATAGACTTAGCTGAAATTACTGATTTAAATCAACTTAAATTTGAGTTGAATCAATTGCCCGCAGTGGATGTGGGTGAGTATGTTACAGATCGAAACCCTGGCGATCGAGCGATTGCTTTTCGGTTGCTGAATAAAGACCGGGCGATCGATGTATTTGAATATTTGCCAATAGATATTCAAGAAGAACTGATTGAAGGTCTACACGATAATCAAGTTTGTCAAATTATTGAAAACATGCGCCCCGATGAACGGGTGTCACTGTTTGATGAACTGCCTGCCGGAGTCGTAAAACGTTTACTATCTCAACTGAGTTCTAGTGAGCGACAGGCCACCGCCACTATTTTGGGCTACGAAGAAGGCACCGCTGGTCGGTTGATGACTACGGAGTACGTGCGACTGCGCCAGGGTTTAACGGCAGGGGAAGCCCTGGCCAAAATGAAGCAAAACGACCAAGACAAGGAGTCGATTTACTATGCCTATGTTACCGATGATAACCGCAAGCTGTTACAGGTAGTATCTTTGCGACAGTTGCTGTTCACTTTGCCCGATACCCCTATTAAAGATATTGCCAGCGATCGAGTAATTAAGGTCAGCACCGAAACCAGCCAAGAAGAGATGGCGCGGTTGATGCAGCGCTATGACCTGATTGCCATGCCGGTAGTTGATCGAGAAGATCGCTTGGTGGGGCTAATCACGATCGACGATGTAGTAGATATTATTGAAGAAGAAGCCACGGAAGATATTCAGAAATTGGCCGGGGTGGGCAGTGGTGATGAATCATCGCTTTCTTCCCCGATGGCTAAAATCCGCAGTCGTTTACCTTGGCTGATGGGAATTATGGTGTTGTATTTGGGTGCAGTAAATGCGATCGTCCCTTTTCAGGAAACGATCGCGGCAATTCCGGTATTGGCCGTGATCATGCCATTATTTTCTAATACCGGTGGCACGGTAGGTATTCAGGCTCTGACCGTGACTATTCGCTCTTTAGGAGTAGGGGAAGTGACCCCCGCAGATCTGTTGCAAGTCCTCAAACGCGAGTTTGCAGCCAGCTTGGGAATTGCCTTTTGTTTAGGCAGTTTGATGACCGTATTGGCCTTACTGTTTACGCCCCCAGAAGTGCGCTGGGTAGCAGTAGTAGCCGGAATAGTGATGGCTTCCAATAGCATTGTAGCGGTGATGCTAGGCACGCTGTTACCAATGACTTTTAGGCGCTTCAACCTAGACCCAGCCTTGATCAGTGGGCCATTAGTAACGACGTTGTTAGACAATTTAGGTTTTCTACAATTTTTAACTATGATTACGATCGCCCTCCAGGTATTTCACATGCCCATTCCCATACCAAAACCGTAAAATCATACACCGATCAATTTGTAGGGTATGTTTTTTTTGGAATGGATGAATTATGGAATTCAGCGTGAATTGCGCCAAGCTGGGCATATTTTTCGGCATGTAAAATCAGATCGGCGGCTTCAGCTTCTGTCACTTCTCGCAGTAACTTGGCCGGAATGCCCACCATCATCGATCGAGGCAACACATCTTTCGTCACCACACAGCCCGCACCAATAATGCTGCCCGCTCCGACCCGGACACCATTGAGGACGATCGCCCCAATGCCAATCAAACAACCACGCTCTAAATGTGCTGAATGAATAGTGGCCTGATGGCCAATAGTTACATAAGGTTCCAAAACGGTGGGCAGGTCAGGATCACCATGAATTACGGCACCATCTTGGATGTTGCTATATTCACCGATGTCGATTGCGCACACATCCCCCCGCACCACAGCGTTATACCAAATGCTAGCCTGTCGCCCGATCGTCACTGCTCCAATTACCGTAGCATTAGCGGCCACAAAAGCTGCTGGGCTAAGATCAAGTCTTGGCCAAGGTAATTTTGCCCCAAAAGCATCCATAGCTACACTCCTGCTAACCTACGATAAACTTCGGCCACGGCATCATCATCGCCCACGTTGCCGGGAAATAGTACCACTGGTAACAAGGGGTAACGAGGATGATCTGTGGCAGTTTGGACTACGGAACAACCGGCTAAAATCTGCCCCAATAGTCGGACAGTAGGAAGTTTCAGGCCATGACTCAACACATCGTTGGAAGTAATGCCACCTTTGCTGATCAAAAAACCAATATTTACCGGGAGTTGTTGAACGATCGACATCAGAGTTTCCGAAACCGTGATCCCAAATTGTAAGCGAGTTGCTGCATCTGGGAACTGTAGTTCTTTACGGCTAGTGTAGATCACCGAGGTTTTGCCACTGTCGAAGATTTGCTGAGCTTGTTGGACAGCTTCAGCTACCAGTATTTTAGGATCGATGGTTAGTAATCGATCAACCTCAATCTCTACGCCTACTACAGTCTCTAATTCGAGCAATTTATGTAGTTGTGCAGTGGTTTTTTGGACATGAGAACCAACAATCACTGCTCCGGGTTGCTGGTTTCTGACAATTTGACGCATATCTTGGATTGGCTGTGGCCCTAAATTAGCCAGGGAAGTCAGGATACTGGCAGCGCTACGCAGCAGAAATCTTTTGCCCTGTTGAGCGGCGGCTAACAAATCAGCAGCAAATCGATCAAAGTCGCTCTGGATCTC
>JANOXZ010000485.1:0-7677 GCA_031418695.1 Synechococcales cyanobacterium VAR_35_metabat_10 | reverse complement strand
TTCGATCGAAGTTAAGTTGGCTCAAAATCCTAGCGCGGTGCCCGCTGATGAATTAGCGCAGCTTAAAGAAGTAACTAATCAGTTTATGGATGAAGTTAGTTATTTGGGTAATCGGGTGGAGACTCTAGAAAAAAAAGTTGCTGTCGTGCAGAAAGCCAATAATTTTTCGACTACTACCAAATTAGCTGGAGAAGTGATTGTCGGACTTACCACCTTTAGTAGCCAAACCAGACCGGGCGATACTAATAGCGGCAGTACTGTGTTCACCGATCGAGTGCGATTAAACTTCGATACCAGTTTTAGCGGCAAAGACAGACTGCGAACTCGTTTGCAGTCGCGGAATAACGTCCAGTTAGACAGCAATACAGCTATTTCTGGCGGTACTGGTACCAATACAACTCGTTTGGGCTGGGATGGAGATAGTGGTAACAACACTAGTCTTTCTCTTTTGCAATATACCTTGCCTGTTTTTGACAACTCCAAGCTAACAGTAGAAGTAGTTGGTAGTGAGTTTAATGAAAATATGTATACATTCAATCCTTTGTTATCCAGCTCTGGATCCGGTTCATTGACTCGCTTTGGTCGCTTTAACCCAGTGTATCGTCAGAGCGGTGATGGTGCTGCTGCCACCCTCGATTACAGATTCAGCCCAGAATTCACTGCCGCCATTGGTTACGCCGTACCTGGCGCTCAGGCTAACAATCCTAACAATAATGCCGGGGTGTTTGGTGGCAATTACTCTAGCATTGCACAACTGCGTTATCAGCCAACTCCAAGTGTGGATCTAGGTCTTTCTTACGCCCGCTCTTATCATTCTGCTGGCGGTGGAATTACAGGTAGCACTGGTAGTCAATTTGCCAATTCACCTTTTGCTTCAGCACCAACTGTTGCCAATCACTACAGCTTCTCGGCCAGCACCAAACTATCACCAGGATTTACTCTTTCTGGCTGGGTGGGCTTAACTAACGCCAATATTGAGTCTGGTGGCAACAGTACTGGCAACGCAGATATTATTAATGGAGCCATCACGGCGGCTTTTTCTGATGTAGGTGCCAAAGGAAATGTTTTGGGTTTTATCTTGGGCGTACCTCCTACAGTCCGCAGTATTTCTTCTAGCATCCCTACTAACCAAATTCGCTATAACCCAGATCCAGCACTGCATTTAGAGGCTTTGTATAAAATCAAAGTCAGCGACAACCTCGATATCACACCAGGCGTATTGCTGATTACCAATCCAGAAAGCCAGCCCGGAGTGAATGGCTCCAGAGGCAGTGAGTTTGTAGGAACAGTGCGCACCACCCTGAAATTCTAGATTATTTCGACCAAGACTTTGTTGCTTGAACAAGGTCTTTGGTCAAACTATGACCACATCAACTTAAATAATTCTCTGAATCATGATTACAAATAAATTCTCTGCGACCTTGTTGATTACATTCATAACGTTCTCTGCGGTCTGTTTGTTAAATAATTCCCATGCCTCTAGTAAAAGATCAGATACTTCTGATAATAATTTCAAAACCCATATTGCCGAGAATCCTCACAATCAAGCCCGCACAGTTAAGAAATTTGATGGCGATTTTTATAAAGGGATGTACGCAGATGTTGATAAGCTTATCCAAGAAGGAAAATACTCTTCTTCGTTAGATTACTACGAAAAAGTAGGGCAATTTAAAGTTACGAAGAAAGAAGCTTTTTTTATGGGTAGTCAAGGCAATGACGTTGTATCAGGCTTTGGTGATGATGTAGATCTTTATGGCATTAGCTATCAAACCACAATCAAAAATGACAAAATTGTAGTATTTACCCCTAACAGTTTGGGAGTAGGAGAATTTGATATTTTAGTTGGCCGTAACGAAGGAGCTGTCGAAGACGGATTTTTTCTCAGCGCTTTAACTGGAGATCATGAGCGAACTGGCCAAAATGGTGTAGGGAATAGTGCTAAATTATATGTTGGTCAAGGGGATAAAGATCATGCCCTCATTTATAACTTTAATTCTGACAATGATTATGTATCGCTATCGGGTAGAGTATCAGATTATAAATTTGAGTCTCGAAAAGGCGATTTTCATATCCATACCAAAGAAGGTGATTTAGTTGGTATCGTCAAAAATGCCCCAGAGCTAAAAGTCCGTCGTTTCTTGAAAGATGGAACTTTCCGGCTCAGTAACAAGCCCAAGATTCAACATGGTTTTAATGATGGCATCTACTTAGCTATTAATCCCCAATCACAAATAGCTATTACTAATGGTGATTTTGCTACGATCGAAGATTACTATGTGAAAGCAGGAGCTGAAACTGTTGGGTATTTCACTGGCACGACAGATATTAAAACCAGTGACCAAAAAACTTTCAACGATACAGTATTCGGCCTTGGAACCAAAAATATCATTACGGGTGTTGGACTGAAAGTATCTAGTGGTGAAGGTGCCAAAGTGAAATTAGAAACAGTCACTACTGGCAAAGGTGAACAGGATACTTTAGTAGGCACAGATGGAGCCAAGAATGAGTTTTGGCTAGGTTATCAGAAGGAGGCTTTTTATGTAGGTAATGCCGAAAAAGATTTTGCTTTAATCGAAAATTTTCAGCCAGGAGAAGACTCCCTCCAAATGTCTGGAAAACCTTCTGATTATACGATTACCGCTGTTGCTGGCGATGTCAATATCTCTATTGAAGGTGATTTAATCGCTAAAATTAAAGGCATTAGTACAACAGAGTTAGTCCTAAGTGATCCTGGTGTAAGTTCTGGAACATTTAAGGCTACTATCAAAAAAGCTGATTAATATAGTGACAAATGTTTTTCAGATTACGAAAGTTTATGCACTTTCAATTTTATACAAGTACCAAGGTTGACAATGAAAAATACTACTAGCGCTAAGCCTTTTTATCAATCACTATGGATTGGGTTGCGCAGTTTTCCTGGTTTTATTAAAAATGGATCCAAAAATCCGCCGGATAGCTCTGGCTCTGCGGCAGCGCTTTTGATTAGTGGTGGGATTGGGTCTGTAACAATGATGGTGGTTCATCATATATCAGATACCTCTAAGAGTTTTGAAAGCATGGTAAAAACCCTTGGAAGCTGGATACCTGGCGCGATTAGCCCTGACCCAATGTGGGGGAACATCGGCAGCTATGCCGGTAAAGAGACAGCTATGCTAATTGGCTGGCTGTTGAGCTTAATCATTTTATATCCAATGCTCAAAAATCGCCACGTAAAGCCCGCGACCATGTTTTTTTGGATGTTTGGTTTGTACACTTTAGCTGCTGCCATGTCTTGGCATCCTGCCTTTCCTTACTTACCTTTACAATAGGATCTTAAATTATGCCGACAATGCACAAGATAGTCTGGGGATGGGCGGGTGTGGGGGCTGCCATGGCGGTCACACTGCCGATCGCCATGTGGCGAGTTAGTCAAACCCCGCAGTTTATTGGCCAGTCTTTTAATTCTTGGAATTGCGCTGGCAAAATGCCAGACCAGCGCACCGTTATGACCAGTGAAATGTGCGCTAGCTTGGTGGTTCCGCCACTGCCAGCCAAAAAATAAAAGGGCAAGCCTGGAAATTGATGCTGCACATCGATTCACCAGACTTTACCCAGCAAATTAAATTTACAAGCCTCAATTTTACCATCATGTTTAATCTCACTGCATTTTTTGGGGTGCTTACTCCAGGAAAGATACCACCTTGACTACTTTTTTATCTAAAGGATCAGTTCTTACTCGGTTTTCTGACCGTATTTTCTAATAACTTATATTTTCACGGAGCTTTTACATGGATACCAACAGTTCTGCACCCAACGTATTTGGCAATTTAGCAGCAGATTTAGTGCCTGAGTTAGGAGCAACCGGCAATATTTTCTCGCCGGATGGCTCCAGAGATCGCTCTTCTGATCGATCGAGCCGTGGCTCTGCTGCGCCGCTAATTTATGGTGCAGGTGATGATATCATCGATTTTAAAGTCGCCTCTAATGCCAGCGGCAAAAGGTCGATCAGCGTTTTTGCTGGCGAAGGCAACAATTTTATATTGGGTGGTCGCGGTAATGATCGAATTTTTGCTGGAGCGGGCAACGATGTGATCGAAGCTGGCAATGGCAATAATAATATTGTTGCTGGCGATGGTACTAACATTATTACTAGTGGTACTGGTAATGACACCATTGTTGGTGGATCTGGTAACGACTTTATTGATGCTGGTGATGGCAAAAATAACGTGGTGGCCGGTGGTGGCAACAATCGCATTTTGACTGGTAAGGGCAAAGATACAATTTTTGCTGGAGCTGGCGATGACGTAATTTTCAGCGGTGCGGGTGATGACGTTATTGATGCAGGAAATGGCAAAAACTTAATTAATGCTGGAACTGGCAAAGATACAGTTACTTTGGGCAGCGATCGAGACCGAGTAATTTTAGAAGCAGGTGAAGGCTCTGTCACAATTAACAGCTTTAATGCTACTGTTGATAAACTGCGTTTAGGTGAAAGCCTATTGGGTAAATCTTTGAGCTTTACTACCAGCGGTGCTGATACTTTAGTTAGATCTGGCCGAGATTTATTAGCGACTCTCAAAGGGGTAGCCTCTGGTTCTCAGGCGTTGGTCGATCAGGGACCACTAACTCGCTACGCTGCTACTGATCTGGGTTCTTTAGCGCAAGATCCAGCTACGGCTAAAACTGCTGCTTCGGTAAATGCCGTTTCGATCAACGACTTTGGAGCAGTAGTTGGTCGCTTTAACACTGGCGACACCTACGACACTACTAGCACTGCTGGAGTTGTCAACTCCACCAATGTAGTGCGGGGAGCATTTATTTGGGAAAATGGCACACAAACACTGTTGCCCGTTACCGGGGTCAAGAAAGGATCATCTGACACTGGTGCTGCTGATGGCGCAACAGTCACACTGCTGACCCCAAACCTCAACACCATCAATAACCGGGGAGTCATTACCGGAACTGCTGATGAGGTAAGGCAGCCGCAAGGATTGGCTTCTGACCGAGCATTAGTTTGGACTAAGGAAGGCAATAGCTACAACTTGGCAATCAATTCTATTGGCGGCAAGGAAAGTTACTATTTAGATATTAACGCCCAAAATCAAATTGCTGGCCGTAACATCGTTTCTGAAACCGATGCTGCAGGAGTCGTCCAAACTTTTGAAAGACCGGTTTATATAGAAAATGGAGCTGTCACTCGTTTAGCCGAATCGGGCGGTAATGGTGGCACCGCGCAGAGTATTAACGGCCAAGGTACTATCGTGGGCTACTTAGACCAAGACGGAGCTTTAAATGGTGAAGAAAAATATGCGGCGGTGGTCTGGAAACTGGATGCTAGCGGTCAGTATGTGCTAGAAACATTGGGCACATTTGGCGACGAACAGGCGCGAGCGATCGACATTAATAACGCTGGCAGTATCATTGGTGCTACCAACAGCGGATCTGGAGCAACTGCCACCAGCTCACCATTTATTATTCGGGATGGTGAATATACTTCGATCGGTAGCCTGGGCGGTAAAACTGGCTCTGCTACCGAAATCAATGAGTTTGGTACTGTGGTAGGAGCCTCGCAAATTGCTTCTGGTGTTAACCGAGCCTATGTTTGGAGCATGGGCATTCAGACTGACTTAAACTCTCTAGTCACCAGTGCTTTAACGGTGAACGGAGCGGCTGTCACCCTGACCAGTGCCGTTAGCGTCAACAATTTTGGAGACATCATAGCAACTGGCACCTACACCTACAAAAATGCTAAGGGCGTTGATACCGTAGGCACTCGCTCTTTCTTACTGAAAGAAGTTGCCTAGTTGGTTGATAGAGATATCTCAAAGAGTAATACTTGAACATACTGGGCTTGATTTTCATCAAGCCCAGTTTTTTTACCAAACTTTTAAAATTACATAGTATCTTAGGGCTAAATATAGTTAGCTGCTGTCATAAGACTAAGTTAAGAAAGATTATTAATAATTTTGTGAGTAATGTTTCGCTAATTATTAGTTATTCTGCTGACTTTTTACTGAGACCTTCAGTGAAAGACTCATGCTTAAATGTCCGCTGAACAACATTTACAGCTTTTTGTTACAGATGACACACTATGTTTTAGCCCAACATGTGTAGACTTAGAGATAAGAAGTTATTGAATATTATTTGCAATAGCTGATTGTCTACTGATATCTAACGAGGTTTGGCACCCATGACAAAAAAAGTGCATTTGAAAAACAGCACCAAGCCGAGTCCTTTTCTCCGAGTAGATGGCGCTGAAACCATTTGGTTGAAAACAGTTCCTCAAGAAAAGCGACAGCTCCTAGATTTATTTTCACTACTAGCGGAGATTTGCTAGACATGGCAAAAATTGGTCTTTTTTACGGTACCCAAACTGGTAAAACCGAAATTGTGGCAGAACTAATTAGGGTCGAATTTGGTGGAGATATTGTAGCTCTCTACGATATGTCTCAGGTAGAAGTAGCAGATTTTAACTCTTATGATCGAATTATTATTGCTGCACCTACTTGGAATATTGGCGAACTCTCATCTGACTGGGATGGATTCTTTCCAGAGTTAGACGAAATTGACTTTAAAGGCAAAACAATTGCCTACTGTGGCACTGGCGACCAAGTTGGCTACGCTGATAACTACCTTGATGCCATTGGCATTTTAGAGGAAAAAATCAGTGAGCGCGGTGGTAAAACCATTGGGGAGTGGCCGATCAAAGGCTACGATTTTTCAGAATCTAAGGCCGTCAAAAATGGCAAATTCGTCGGTCTTGGAATTGATGAAGACAATCAGCCCGAGCTAACTGATCAACGAGTTAAGCAGTGGGTCACCCAAATTAGGACTACCTTCGGGGTCTAAAAATAGGATCAAAACTTATGGCTAACATTACCTTTACCAGCTCTCAAGCTACTAACCAAATTCCTTGGTGGTCAGGCAATGCCCGCCTCACCAACTTATCAGGTAGATAGCTAGTCTCTAAATTCATTAATTAAACAAGAGGTAAAATCATGCAAACTTACGGTAAAACGAAAATAACTTACGATTGGTGGGCTGGTAACTCCCGCTTTGCCAATTTGTCGGGACTGTTTATTTCTGCCCACGTTGGCCAAGCTGCACTCACTGCTTTCTTTGCAGGAGCCATGACTTTATTTGAGCTGTCTCGCTATAATCCTGAGATAGCTATGGGTGAACAGGGCTTAATCTTGCTCCCCCACATGGCTACTCTAGGTCTAGGAATTGGCAAAGGTGGCATTATTACCGATACCTACCCGATGTTTGCAGTAGGCATGGTGCATCTAATTTCCTCAGCAGTACTAGGAGCCGGTGCTTTATTCCACTGCTTCAAGGCTCCTGCTGATTTAAGCACTGCTTCAGGGAAAGCCAAAGATTTCCACTTTAGCTGGGATGACCACAAACAATTAGGGCTAATTCTTGGCCACCATTTGCTTTTTTTAGGGATGGGTGCGTTGCTACTTGTAGCTAAAGCCACAATGTGGGGAGGTTTATATGATGTAAATATCCATGATGTACGAGTAGTAACCTCGCCAACTTTAAATCCGGCAGTGATTTGGGGCTACCAAACTCATTTTGCTCAAGTAGATAACCTCGAAGATTTAGTCGGTGGTCATGTCTTTGTAGGCACGATGCTGATCTTAGGTGGGGTGTGGCACATTATTAGAGAGCCACTGCCCTGGGCAAAGAAGGCGC
>JANOXZ010000484.1:0-3250 GCA_031418695.1 Synechococcales cyanobacterium VAR_35_metabat_10 | reverse complement strand
CTTCTACCTAGTCTCGGCGGAGCAATCACGAGCAGTCACTGACGAAATCTATGCAACTATAGATAAAGCTGTTATCCAGTTCAGGGCGGTGGCTGAAGAGCTACAAGGAATAGCAAAAGGAACGGCCAAGACCAGTGATTTTTGCAGGCTTTTTGGTGTAGATGCGATCGTTTCCTTGGACTGTATCAAGGGAGCAGAGAAAGGGCAAGCTCTAGATGCTCCTGGTCTTGTCCAGCTCGATCTTTGCCTATGGATGAACAGGAAGGATATTGCCCGCTATGGTGAGCAGACAGTTGGACCACAAGTAAAAGGCAAGATTCCCAATGCAACTCTGAAAGAGCTAAATCCAATAATCTTGGAGAAGACCGAAGAAGTAGCTGCTATTGCTGTAGACCCATACGCACAAGCACAGCGGCAAGTTGAAAGAGTGGAGCGTAATCGCCAGCGGCCACTATTCATTGATAAGGGCGAAGGGCTTGCTGAGGAAATTACCGGTTACACAAACGCGGAAGCGGTAGCGACTGTCATCAAATCAGATATAGCTGGCCAGCTCACCCAAATGCCTTCAATTGCTCGGCAGCTCAACAAAGCAATGCGTGGGGACTGGCTAGATGTGGCAACCGCAGGAATTGAAATTCCATCAGCAATGGCTCAACACCATGCAGCGCTGATGCCTTGGGAAGTATGCAACAAAGACCTGCCTGATGGAGCGATCGTCGCATATTACCGATCGCCATTTGGCAATGTGGGGGCGGCAGCGATCGCAGTCAACAACCTGCAAATTCTCAAGACCCAAGATCGAGAGTCTTACAACAAGGATGGTGTGTCATACATGCCACCTTGGACTTCTAAGAACATTGCTATCACAGACTTTGACAGTGACCGGAATGGTTACTTCGTGGGCTTCATCGCCAATACCCCAAAGGCTTTGACCCAGAATCTACGTAGTCAGTTAGCCAGTATCACCGATCCTGCTGCTCAATATGAAGCCGGTCGAGCGGCGATCGATCAACTGATTCAAGACGGGACTGAGTTACGGGTTGGAGATTACCCACTAGCAGTTACCGAGTTTGTGGAAGCCAACCGGCCTCAGAATAAGCCTCTACCCATTGCCAAGGATAAAAAGGTACTTCACCCCATATTGCCGGGGGAAAGTATCTCAACCTCGATTGGTGCGGCCTGGATTGAAACAGCCAAAAACCCCATCGGTAAGGTCGCCAACCAAGCCATGATTTTAGAATCCTTGGCTCAGAATATTACCTATGCCCCAGCCAATGAGCGTGAGAAGCTGTTGCGCCAAGTTCAACGTTGTTTCCAGAAGATCGACCCACTTGAGATCATCTCGGATGATGCTCTGCAAAAGGCCGGACTCCCCGCGCTCAAGTTGGCCGATCGAATACAGCAGGTCATCGATGCTGACGTAAGCAAATCAGCAAAGCCCTTACAGGAAGCCGTTGGAATCTTGACTGACTATGCCATGTACCCCATGGCGAAAAACTTACAGGTTGCGGTAGACATTGCCAAAAGTAATCAAGGAATCACCGAGGCTTTCCAGGATTTCAGCCACCAGATAGCTTACGACAAGCATGAGCTGCGCAAAGGTCTAAAGTCAGCGGAAGTTTATGTGGAGAAACCACTACCGAACAATATCAAGTTTGACCCAGTTGGCCAAAATGTTGAATTGGTAAATGCGCTCTATGATTTAACGCCATCGGTGGAGATCGATCGGGAAGATTTGAATGCAGGATTTCGGGATTTAATACCGATTACTCATACTCCTACTCAACTTCACTCACTTGAAGTATTGGTAGACAAATACAGAAAACTAACAGAGCAACTGAGAGAAGCGGACAACCGTATCAGAGAAAAACGTGGGGAAGACCGGGAACCAAGCGCGGTAATCACTTCGGTAACTTCAGGCAAGGCACTAGCTGTTGAGAAAGTTGCTACAGCCCAGAGCTACAATGACTTCAACATGATTTCGCTGGATGGACGGACATCTGTTTTTGAGATTGTGGATCTTAAAAAAAGCGGGGTTCTGTCTGGTTCAGATAAAGCTTTGACGGGTGTAGCAAAATATGATTATGCCCTCAGACATAGTGGAAGCAAAAAAATAGTAGGATTCATTTCTAACAGGGCTTTAGAGGTGGCTGGACTGACTCTGAATGTTAAAAAAGCAATGACTGAAGAGGGTAGACAGGGTGTAATTAAACTGCCCTTATCCACAGCTACAACACTCCCCCCTTACGTGTTGCAGAACGATATCGATCGAATACACCACCAACTCAATGGTGTTCTCCACCATATCAAGGATCACATTAAGGGCAGAGAAGACGAGATGGTGTCTGCGCTCTGGCGTAGTAGTACCGGGATGGGTATTGCAATAAAAATAGCACCTGAGCAAATTATCAAGCACTTAGACAAGGTGCCAGAGATAACCTTGTATGGAGCATTAGACCTGAGAAGTCAAAGTGATGTAGTTGTCCGCATTGATAATATTGAGGTCAATAGTAGGGTGATGCCTTTGGCTTTGATCGAAGTTGATGGAGTCTACCAGCCCCTGGGCATTCCTTCGCGCAAGACAGCCAACCTCGCACCGGGCACTATTATTCGGGCAGACCTCACACCAGCTTTAGACCCTAAAGTGAGGCTGATGGTAGATGACAAGATGATATCGATCGCTCCTGCCCCAGACTTTGAGAAGGAGATTGCTACAACGCCTGGAGCTTTCATCTTTCAAAGGAATAAGCTGGAAATAGACGCATATTTGCAAACTGAGAGTGGAAATATTCTCATCGGCCAAGTTGATACGTCATCTCGCAGCAAGATAACCAAGCCCACAATGTCGGGAGAGTATCGGCGAGGGCTATATACGGGCAAGGGTGAGGACAGAAAGCTGGAGATGCAGGTTCGATCGATAGTTGGTCATGAACCAGTGGCTAGAGAACTGCTGAAGGGCATACAGAACCCCGATAAGAGTATCATCCTGGTGAATTCTGCTAACCAAGCTGTGGAGAAAGTGCCAGAGGTAGCTAGGGCATCTCCCCAAGCCTCGATCGAGAATCCTCCACCAAACTTAAGGGTTTTGCCTACTCCAGTGGCAGCTCCTGAATCATCAAAAGTTCGACAAATTGATTCGAGACATCGACCTACTCGGGGGGAGTTGCTTGGTTGGTATCAAACGGCAGACAATGCGGGGAATGAGTTTGCAAAGGAGGCAGTGGTAATGCTGGGGACGAAGTTAGCTACA
>JANOXZ010000483.1:0-2386 GCA_031418695.1 Synechococcales cyanobacterium VAR_35_metabat_10 | reverse complement strand
GGGGGGCCGGAGCGCAAAGTGAAGTATCGTATCTTGCGCCCTTTCACGCTTTGGGAGCTACTTGTGTATACACAAGTCAGATCGAACTTGATTTGGTTGGAATTAAGATCTTTTAAAAATTCCAAATTCAAACGTCCGGATTCAACAATCAGCGTTGTCGCGCAGTTGCGAAGATCAACTTTACTCAGTTCAGTAATTAAAGACAACGCGGCAACTCAGCAAGATCAACCCTTACGTTGGGAGGTTTGGAGGGCGGCGTAATGCCCTCCAATAGGGGGTCTGGGGGACTAGTCCCCCAGCATCAACCTGGCTTAGCACCGTAATTTTGATTCAGAATTGCAATTATTTAGGGTAAAATCGATCGAGGTCATGAAGTTTCTGGCACAAATCAATCTATGCGTATTAAACAGCTCAGACTAGAAAATTATCGAAGAATAAAGAATCTAGAGTTGAATTTTGATTCTACTCAACAGTTTGCTGTATTAGTAGGGATAAATGGAGCAGGTAAATCTAGTGTGCTGGACTGTATTAATGATATGGTCAAAAATTATGGAATGATTATCACTAATAATCAACCCACATCAGTTTTTCAAGATCGAGATATTCGCATTGGTGCAAGCTTAACATGCAATAGTATTTTGGGAGTATTTGATGATAGTGAAATTAGTTGGGGAATTACAAGGACTAAGGAAGGCGAAATAAGCTCTGACAAATCATTGGATCTTATAAAAGAAAATAAAAATAGCCATTATCAATATGGACTAAATTCCTTGGTTTCAGTTTACTACACGGCAGATCGTCGAGTAATTCAAATTCAAAATGAATCTAACACTCCCCATTTTCACTTTCATAATATTACAATCATAAATTTCCAAGAATTTAGTAGTTGGTTCCAGCAGCTAGAAAACCTAGAGAATGAGACAAGATTATCGAGTGATATTAATCACCGTGATATTAAATTAGAAGCGGCCAGACAAGCGATTTACTCCATGTTAGGTGAGGAATTCAGTCATTTGTTAATGAAAAGAGCAATCAATCAAATTACTATCCAAAAAAATAGTCAAGAAATCGAACTGAGTTGGCTATCTGATGGAGAGAAAAACTTGTTAGCATTGGCTAGTGATTTGGCTCGTCGCTTGGCCATAACTTATCCGGATTCTGTTAACCCACTGCATGAAGCAGGCTTAGTTTTAATTGATGAAATAGAGCTACACCTACACCCTGCTTGGCAATACATTATAATTCAACGATTAACTCAAACTTTTCCAGGTTGCCAATTTATCGTCACCACTCATTCCCCCCAAGTCCTCAGCAACGTCCAGCCAGAATGTATACATATCTTGGCGATCGAAGACGACAACATCGTTGTAAAACGCCCAGAAAGATCCTTTGGTCGTGACAGCAACCGCATCCTAGAAGACATCATGGGAGTACCCAAACGACGAGCAGAAATCGAAGCGAGGATTCTAGAGCTATTTCGGATCATTCATGATGGAGAACTCGATCGAGCCAAAGATCTCATTCAAGACTTAGCCACCGAAATAGGCATCGACGAACCAGAACTCATCCGTGCAGCTAGTACTATCCACCGCCGGGAGGTTATCGGTCGGTGAGATACATTCGTAAAAACCCAGAACCACCATCTATTCTTACAAGCCTGAATGTATCCACCTATAAGGAGTTGAACAATTCGGAAGAAGGTAAAAAGGCACGCGCAGACCTCCGAAAAACTCTATCTCAAGAGCAAGGTTATATCTGTTGTTACTGCTGTCGAACATTGGATCCCAATGACTCTCATATCGAGCATCTACGTCCCCGAGAATCCTATGATCACCTGAGTCTGGAATATAATAATCTGTTGGTTTCTTGCCAAGGAAAACTTCTAAACAATGAACCCCGCCATTGTGAAATGGCCAAAGATGCTTGGTTTGATGAGGATTTAATGGTTTCTCCACTCTCCGAAGATTGTGAAGAATTTTTTGAGTACACTCTGGCTGGCGAGATTTTACCAACCAAAGATGTGAATAGAGGTAGATCTGCCCAAGAAGCGATCGATCGGCTGCAATTGAATATCCCCAAACTTCAAGCCATGCGCCAAGCCGAGATCACACCATTGTTTGATGTGGAATTGTCCATCGAGGAAGTACTGAAGTTAATTGAAAGCTTTGCAACCACTCATGACCAAGGCTATTATCAGCCATTTAGTTCAACCCTGGTTCATTTGTTAAAACTGGAGTATTTGATCGATTGGACTTTGGACATTTTTAGATTTGTTACAGCTCAAATTTACCCAATCGCTAACGATAGGCGAATAGATAGTTGTAGTTTTAAGAATTACGACAAACTAAGCAACGATCGGAGCTTTAGCTTTTCGAGACTTGCCCTT
>JANOXZ010000482.1:0-20261 GCA_031418695.1 Synechococcales cyanobacterium VAR_35_metabat_10 | reverse complement strand
GGGAGTTTAGAGGGGTCAATGATTTTGACATGAGTAGGAAACCTAATCAAAGCTTTTTGATAATGATTATCATTCTTGCTATCCTACCTGATACTTGGACTATTTACCAGCTCTTTTCACAAACCTTCTGGCGGCTATTAGCCTGAAGCTCTTACCCAGTCTTGATTTTGGAATAAATTTATCTTGAGAATGATTATCATTCTCAAAGTATGTTACTTTTGGAAAAGCCTTAAAGCCAGGGATATTTCTGGCAAGGCTGGTAGTACACATAGCGCAAGACAAAGCATGATTAACCAATCTTTATTTAACGAAGCAGTTTATCTAGCAAAAAACCCATTGGTGGCCAAAGCCGTTGCGGAAGGCAAGTATCCCTCGGGATACGAGGAGTATTTGCAAGTTGGGCAATTTCAAGAGCGCAGCGGAGTTATTTTTGAAGGCACCAGTGGCAGCGATACAGTTCAAGCTGCAGGGCAGAAGTCATCTGTCATTGGAGTAAAAGTTGAAAGCGCCGAAGTTGGCTCTCGCTTGATTAATGCCAAAACTAGCTCTTTGGGAGTTGGGGAAGTTGATATCTTGTTGGGTTCACCAGGACGAAACATTTTTTACTTGGGAGATAACGCCAAAGATACCCCCGTAGACTTCTATCTGGGGAACGGCAACAAAGACTATGGAATAATTCGCAATTTCGATCCCACCAGCGAAGACGCTATCTACCTAGCCGGTAATCCGAAAGACTATACTTTTACAACTATTGATGGTAGTGTCAATATCGCTAAAAATGGTGACTTAATTGGCATTGTGGAAGGTGTCTCACAATTAATTCCTGATGGCCTATTCACCGAAAAAGGCTTTGTTCTGCTGGGCTTGCCTAACTCCTACTTTGCCAGTCGGACACAGCCCTATTTTAATGAACCGGCTTATTTGGCGGCTAATCCAGATGTGAAAAAGCTGATCGAAGAGAAGAAATACACTTCTGGTTGGGATCATCTTACCAAAGCGGGTCTTGCCGAAGGACGGCAGACTTTCTTTAATGGCAAAGTCGGTAATGATAGCTTCTTTTATCCTTTGGGTAATGCCACTGTATCTGGGGTGCCAATTACAGATTATGATCCCCTCACCAAAACAGTTAAAACTGCCACATTAGCGTCAGGCGATCGAGATCATTATCACGGTTCATGGGGACAAGATCGTTTTCTACTCAGCAGTGGGGGGAAAGATCACTATGTGGGGCAAGGTGATAAAGATTACACCTTGATCGGAGACTTCGATCGAGCCAAAGATCAGCTTTTGTTATCAAAAGATATTGGAGAATACAAGCTAGATATTTATGAAGATAACTTTGGTGGTGTTATCTACAAAGAGTTCCAGCTTTCTACTAAAGATGGTGATGCTATTGTCCGAATTGAAGATGGTGAAACGCTTAAGCTGGTGCAAATACCCAGTGATGTTGCGGGCACCAAGGCTTTTGTCTCGACTGAATATGAAGGGCTTGATAAGATTAAAGCAGACGCTCTTATTCAAGATTTTATGAAATCTGACGGGTTAATAGACATCAAAATTCAGGACGGCCAAAACATTAAGGTTAGCCTAACCGAAGCTAAAAGTGATGCGATGTTTTCTAACACGGTAGGCTTTTATCGAGTACAAGATACCATTGGCACTGTCATTGACCCGACTGATAACAAGTCCTATAAACCAGGTGATGTGGGCTATGCTTTAGCCGCAGTCCGCAGTAGCCAAAGTGCTAATTCTGGAGTTAGCTTTGGCATTAAAAGCGGCGCTACACCCACTGTAGATTTGGCTGGTGGTTACTTCTACGCTCCATTCTTAGTAGTTAATAGCACGATCGATAAAGTCCTAAATGCTACAGGCAGCATCCCAGAAGTCTTCTTTAAGTTTGGAGCAGCAAACTCCGATGGCATCAGCCATGTCAAAATGCTCGATGCTAACACGATCGGCTTTGAAGATCTCAAAGGCGGCGGCGATCTCGATTTTAACGATGCTGTTTTCAAAGTTAACACTGCATTAATTGTCTAGCTCCAAGCCTCGTCAATAACACTACATTTGCAAGGTTCAATTTATTAGAATTGAACCTTTTCTCCCTAGTCCTATTCAGATTCAACTTATGACTACTGCGCAATTCAATCTGCCACCCTATATTGATACAGCAATTATTGGTAGTGGCCCACAGGCTCTTACACTCGCAGCTCATTTACTACAAAAAAGTAAAAAGTTCTATCACAAATTCCTATTTTTTGACCCCAGTGGAGCTTGGCTCAACCAATGGACACACCAATTTAATGCTTTTCAAATTCCCCACTTGCGATCGCCAGTAGTTCATCATCCAGAGTCAAATGCTTTCGCCCTGCGGGCATTCGCCGAAAAGCGCCAAACCGAATTGTTTGAGCCTTACGATCTACCTGGAACCCAGCTTTTTCAAGATTTCTGTACTGAAGTTGTGCATCGCTGGCAGCTAGCCGCCAAGATATATCCATCATTAGTTACGCACTTAGAAATATTGCAGCAAGGTTATCAACTATGGCTCAATGAAGGTCGATCGATCAAAGCTCGTCGGGTAGTTTTAGCTCATCGGGGTGGGACTCCTTACTGGCCAGAATGGGCGATCGCAGCTCTCACTAATTGCCCGAGTAATCGACTACAACATTCCAGCCAAATTGATTTACGCCAAGTCCAAGTAAATGGCGATCGTATTTTAATAGTAGGTGGAGGACTAACCAGTGGACATCTGGCAATAGGTGCCACCCAATCGGGTACCCAAGTTACCATGATGCACCGTCGCCAGTTTTACGACAAATTATTTGATGCCGATCCGGGCTGGCTAGGCCCTAAATATCTGAAAGGCTTTGATGCTAATCGCAACTGGGCAGAAAGATTTGATTTGGTCAAAAATGCCAGAAATGGTGGATCGTTAACTCCGGCGGTGATGAATCAACTACGTCAAGTTGAAAAGCTGGGTAAACTGAATTTTTTGGAAAATTGCCAAGTGCAACAGGCTATTTGGCAACAGGATCATTGGCTGGTAACTTGCCACAATTACCAAAAACTAGAGTTTGATCGAATTTGGCTAGCCACTGGCACCCAGCTTAATATACATCACGAACCACTATTAGCAGAACTGCAAACCAAATACCCCACCGAAATCTTTGGTGGTTTACCGGTTTTAGATGCCCATCTGCGTTGGCCTGGAAGTCAGGTGTTTTTGATGGGTGGACTTGCGGCCTTGCGGGTTGGGCCAACAGCCCGGAATCTTTCGGGGGCAAGAATGGCTAGCGATCGAATTGTGCCAGCACTAACTAAAGCAAGCGTTTGTCTAGCTCCTCGGCCATAAATTGTAGTCAAGATTTACCAAAACCCCGGCCAGTGCTAACTTGTGACCACACAAATATCTCTCCTTGACTGCCACCAGCAGCCAGAGACTGTTGCCAAGGATGCCAGTTTAAACAAGAAAAAGCCTCACTGGCATCGGTCAATGTACAAGCTAGAGTTTTAGCATCATGCCAGATATTCACTGCCCCATCTAATCCAGCCGATGCCAACTGCTTTCGCTGAGGCTGAAAGGTGATCGCTTCCACTGCTTGGACATGGTTATCTAAAATTTGGTCTTTCCAGCCAAAAACTGCATTTCTTTCCCAAACTACAATCCCTTCAACGCTAGCAGAGGCCAGCAGTGGATCTGTGGTATTTGCTAGCACCGAAGACCAAACTAAGTGGCTGATTTTGCCCGAAAAACCACTCAGCATCCAAGGTTTTGGGTTGGCATCTTGCCACTCTAAAACAGTAATGCTCCGATCTAAGTTTCCAGAAGCCAGATACTTGCCATCGGGCGAGCAAGAAATTTTTAAGCTAGCTGAAGCTATTGAAATTATGACTGGCTCCGCTTGCCAGTCATAGCTATCCCAAACCTTAATGCTCTGATAGCCGCCAGCCATCAACATGCCATTAGTCGGATGCCATTCTAGGCATAGCACCGAAGAATTCTCAAAATCTAATTTAGCTACTAAAGATTGAGTAGTTATTTGCAAAACTTCTACAGTGTGTTTAACGTTAAAAGCCAGTAGTGGCTCTGTGGGATGCCAACGCAACTGTTCGATCCAACAGCCCGATCGATCATGGGTCATCAGCAACACAAACTGCTGTCCTTGCCTTTCCCAAACTTGTACTTGCCCAGCCTGATCGCCGCTAGCCAAAAACCGGCCATCAGCCGAGAAAGATAGCTGATCGATCGGCGCACCAGTGCGAGCCAAATATACTGGCGGTAGAACTAAATTGCCTCCAAAAGTTTGTACTACAACTTCACCAGCAGCAGAACAGGCTGCCATAATTTCGCCATCAGGCGACCAGACAATTTGAGTTACATATTCAGTGAGCTGATGCTGCCAAGTTTTTTTCCAGGTTTGACGAACGTTAGATTTTAGACCAAACATTTGCGAAATTCTCCTTTGAGTTGAGCCTCATCTAAATTGCGGCCAATAAAAACCAGCTCGTTTTTACGAACTTCATCTTTTCGCCATCGTCGATCGCTCATGCCATCAAACAGCATATGAACACCTTGAAATACGTGGCGGTGTTCTTCTCCCTGTACATTTACAATGCCTTTCATCCGAAAAATATCTGCTCCTTGGGTTTGGAGTAAAACTCCTAGCCATTTATTGAGCATCTGGCCATCAACTGCACCTGACTCGACGATCGCCACCGAGCCAACAGTCTCATCGTGCTGGTGAGCATCTTCACCTAAAAATTCGGGGTCAATTTCTAGCGCTCGCTGCAAATCAAAGGCTTTGATCCCCAGTAGATCGTCCATCGATATTTCAGCATTGTGGGTACGGTGAATTTTGGCCATGGCATTCATGCCGCGAATGCGCTGCTCTAGCTCATCAACATTTTCAACATCTACCAAGTCGATTTTATTCAGCAAAATTACATCGGCAAAAGCAATCTGCTCTTGGGCCTCCTCTGCTTCCCAGTGCTGCCAAATATGTTTGGCATCAACCACCGTCACCACTGCATCAAGAAAGCTCTGAGCCTTTACGGCTTCATCCATAAAAAAAGTTTGAATCACCGGAGCCGGATCGGCCAAACCCGTCGTCTCAATTACCAAATGATCAAATTTATCCCGTCGCCGCATCAGGCTGCTAATAATCCGAATTAGATCACCGCGCACGGTGCAACAAATACAGCCATTATTCATCTCAAAGATTTCTTCATCAGCGTTGATAATGAGCTGGTTATCGATGCCCACTTCTCCAAACTCATTGACGATTACTGCCACCTTTTTGCCGTGCTCATGAGTCAAAATCCGGTTGAGTAAAGTAGTTTTACCCGCTCCAAGGTATCCGGTTAACACCGTCACAGGTACTGTATTTCCGATCAGATTGACAGCCATATAGTCAGACTCTCTGTAAGAATGATAATCATTATCAAAATATTATACAAGAATCATCTCCAGAATTGCTAAAAATTAAGGAACTGAATCATCATAGAATTCTTTCAATAGCGCCAATGCCGGAATGGAATGAATGTTTTACAACTGGAGAATTTTATGCTAATTGCTATTGCCGATCGTCTCTGGGTTGCGGAACAGCCGCTGCGCTTCTATGGTTTGCCAATCTTCAGTCGTATGACGGTGATCGCCTTGCCAAATCAAGATCTCATAGTGATCTCACCAATTACCCCCACGCCTCAATTGACTCAAGCCTTAGATCAAATTGGGACAGTTCGCTACATTATTGCTCCTAATCTCTATCATCACTTGTTTGCCAAAGACTTTGCCAACCACTACCCTGAAGCAGAATTCTGGGCAGTAAATGGCATTCTAGCAAAAAGACCAGATCTCAAGCCTGATAAGATTTTGACAGAATCCACTGGAAATATTGGAGAGGATGTTCTCTATCTCAATTTTCCGGCTTTTAGAGTATTAGATATCACTGGCAATATGCCATTTAACGAATATTTGTTTCTACATCGACCCAGCAAAACCTTGGTGATTACCGATGCAGCGTTTCATTTTGGAGCAGAAAGCCATGGGGTAATTCGGCTTTTGGCCAAGGTTTTAGGAATGTATGGCAAACTGCGACCTACTTTTTTGGAACGTTTTGCCCTGCGCGATCGAGAGTCTGCTGTAGCAACATTGCACGAAACTTTAACTTGGGATTTCGATCGGGTAATTATGGCTCATGGCAGCATCATTCAGACCAAAGGAAAGGCTCACTGGCGTAGTTCCTGTGAATGGTATCTGCAAACATCAAATATTTGAGATCCATTGGTTCAAAGACAGCGTATCTAACAATAGATAACACCAAACAACTATCGTTGAGATATGTTAAATTCTTTGCAAACTCCCCAGACCTGGCAACAATCTTTGCTCTCTAGTTTTGTCGCGATCGCTGAAGCTAAAGATGGTGATTTTGCGGCGATCGATCAACTGATGGCAGCTAGCTGCCATCAGAAAAGTTTGTACCTCATTGTTCTGCGGGGATGGAAAAACTTTGGTGATGACTAGCTCAATCTTCCTAATGAGCATAGCGATTATACAGAAAATCCAAAGCCGAATTGCGCATTTCCACATATTGGCTGCTGCTCATAATCGCTGATCGATCACGAGGTCGTTCAAACCCAATATCCATAATTTCTCCAATTTGGGCATTGGGGCCATTAGTCATCATCACCAGCCGATCGGCCAAATACAAAGCCTCATCAATATCGTGAGTAATCATTAGCACCGTAACCTGTTGCTGCCGCCAAATCTCCAACAGCTCATCTTGTAGTTCCTCCTTAGTGATGGCATCCAGTGCCCCAAACGGCTCATCCAAAATCAGCACCTGAGGCTGAATAGACAAAGCTCTAGCGATCGCTACCCGCTGCTTCATCCCCCCCGAAATTTGCGCAGGCCGCTTGTCGATCGCCTCCGTTAACCCCACCATCTTCAACCGATCCATCACGATCGATGCCTTCTCGGCAGCAGATTTCTTGGTATAGACCGCATCCACCGCCAAGTAGACATTTTCGTACACAGTGAGCCAAGGTAACAAACAATAGTTCTGAAACACCATCATGCGATCGGGGCCGGGTTCAGTAATTGGCCGATCTTGAAGAGTCACTTGACCACTAGAAGGCTGATTAAAACCCGAAACCATATTTACCAGAGTAGATTTGCCGCAGCCAGAGTGGCCAATAATACAGACAAACTCTCCTTCCTGCACATCCAAACTGATATTATCCAACACCGTCACCGGGCCATCGGCAGTAGGATAAATCTTAGAAACCTGATCAACCTTCATAAACACTGAGGCTGGAATCGATTCAGGAGTAGTGGGGAAAGTATCATAAGACATGGGCTGTAATGTAGTAGTCATTATTTAATTACCGAGTGCGGGCGAGTAAAAGATCGGCGGCAGAGCTATCCAAATCTATTTCTTGAACAGGATAGTCGCGGCTAATGGCTTGTTGTCTGAGATATTCCAAAGGTCGATCGGGGTCAAACACCAAGCCATCAAATAACTGAAAAGCATCTCGATCGGGTTCAATACCCACTTGGCCAAGCTGGCGGGAAGCTTCCAAGAAAATATCCACCCGCCGCACACGTTCTAGCACCTCAATCCAATTCTTGGGAAATGGGGTGATATTCCAACGAGCCAACTGCGACAAGATCCATAATCCTTCTACCCGGCGGGGGCAATTGCTGTTATCTAAATGGAATTGATGGAAACGGGGCAGCACCTGACCTAAATCGGTAGTTGATCGAATATATGGTCCTGTCAAACTAGGGGCAAGCGATACCATTGGCACACCCAAATATTCTGACTTACTAAGAATTTCGGCTACCTCAACACGATGGCGGGGTTCATCACAAAACTCACAGGCTTCCAGCAAAGCTTTCACTAAAGCCAACATACTATTGGGGTTTTTTTGTTGCCAGTCTTCACGCACCCCCAAAACCTTTTCGGGGTTGCCCGCCCAGATTTCTAAATCTGTCGCCACGACAAAACCGATTCCTTCTACTACAGCTTGAGAACCCCATGGTTCACCTACACAAAAACCATCAAGTCGTCCTCTGCGTAGTTGATCAACCATCGCTTGCGGCGGTAGAATCACCAGATCAACCTCCCGATCGGGGTCAATATTACCCGAGGCCAGCCAATAGCGCAGCATCAAGTCTTGCATAGAGCATTCATGTACCACCCCAATCCGATAGCGCCGATCGGTATCTTGAG
This sequence comes from Synechococcales cyanobacterium VAR_35_metabat_10, assembly GCA_031418695.1. Classification (GTDB taxonomy): domain Bacteria; phylum Cyanobacteriota; class Cyanobacteriia; order Cyanobacteriales; family Chamaesiphonaceae; genus JAAFHZ01. The sequence goes on along the minus strand of JANOXZ010000482.1, from coordinate 12,030 downwards.
CAATCACAGATTTTAATTCACTTAGGCTTTGGGCACCGCGCTCATACAATTCTCGGCTGAGAGTAATTGCGTTGCCATTGCGTGATAACACCAATGCTGTAGAAATTGGAATCGATGGTTGACCGGTCATACCAATAGTCATCGCCAAAGGCATCGCTGCCACCATTTGAGCGGCATCAAAACGTCGATCGGCTACACCCGATGCAATATCATCCCAGCTACTGGCACGTTGCAGATTTACATTTAAACCATGCTTCGCAAAAAAGCCTTTTTCTTGAGCGATCGCTAAGGGTGCACAGTCGGTGAGAGGCATAAATCCCAAAGTCAAAGTGACTTTTTCCAGCGCGGTAGAAGATATTAAAACACTCGAAGCATCCTTGAGTTCAGCCTGCCGTTTCTTGGCACGTTTTTGCTGGTTCAAAAACTCAATAATTTGTGCCCGCATCGGGTAATAATCAGGATGTTTAACCACCTGCATCCGCTGACGAGGTCGGGGCAAGTCCACAGTCAAAATTTGACCAATATGGGAAGCTGGGCCATTGGTGAGCATCACTACTCGATCGGATAACAGCAAAGCTTCATCTACATCATGAGTTACCATTACCGCCGTTACTTTGCTCTCTTCGCAAATATGCATGAGCTGTTCTTGTAAACCACCGCGTGTCAGGGCATCCAAAGCACCAAAGGGTTCATCAAGTAACAATAGCTTAGGACGAATAGAGAGAGCACGGGCGATCGCCACCCGTTGTTTCATGCCGCCCGAAAGCTGATTTGGGCGCTTTTTAGCAGCAGGACGCAGATTTACCAAGTCAATATGATGCTCAATAATTTCCCGGCGCTCACTGGCTGGTTTGTTGCGATAAACCTCATCCACCGCCAAAGCGATATTTTCGCGCACAGTCAACCAGGGCAACAAAGAATAATTCTGGAACACCACCATTTTGTCTGGTCCCGGTGCAGTGATTTGCTTCCCTTCCAAAATCACCCCACCCTGAGAGGGCAAATCCAATCCTGCAATCATATTCAGCAGGGTAGATTTACCACAACCCGAGTGACCAATCAGCGAAACAAATTCCCCTTGCTTAATTTGCAAGTCAATATTTTCTAACGCGATATAGCGACCACCATTGGCTAACGGAAAGACTTTATCGACGTGATCTACTTCTACAAACATAATGAATCCACTGAAAGTTGCGTAAATGAATTGCGTAATTAAACTACTTTGGTTCTTGAGCCACTAATTTCGAGGCAACCAAAGCTACCAGCCGATCGAGTGCAAAGCCCACCAAGCCTACATAGACCAGACCGATGATAATTTGGCTCATCAAGCTATTGGTATAAGAATCAAAGATAAAGAAGCCAATGCCCACACCACCAATAATCATTTCTGCTGCCACAATGGCCAGCCAAGATAGACCAATCCCAATCCGCAAACCAGTGAAAATATAGGGAAGGGCAGCGGGTAACAAAATCTTGGTGATATAAGTGACCTTTGAGAGACGCAGAACTCGTTTGACGTTAATGTAGTCCTGAGGGATTTGCTGGACACCCACAATAGTGTTGATTAAAATTGGCCACACTGCTGTAATAAAAATAACGAAAATCGCTGATGGCTCGTTGCTTCTAAAAATCACCTGAGACAGAGGCAGCCAAGCCAAAGGTGGCACGGTGCGCAGAACTTGGAAGATGGGATCGATCGCCTTAAAAATTAGCTTATTGGAACCTACCAAAATCCCTACACTCACACCCACTACCGCAGCAAGAGAAAATCCGGCCAGGACTCGCTGGAGACTAGCTAACACCTGCCAACCCAAACCCTTATTGGTGAGACCTTTATCAAAGAATGGATTAATAATATAAGGGTCAAAAGTTTCTTGCCATACTTGCAGCGGGCCAGGTAAGCCTGTAGAACCTTCTGGGCAAGCAATTTGCCAAATAGTTAACAAAATCAGTAGGGCAACAATGGGCGGCAGCACCGTGCCTACCAGCCTGCCAAGCTGGGAAGGTTTAAGCGGTAACGATTTTGGTTTAGGAATAATAACAGTCATAATTACAAAAATATCCAGGATTAATAGTTAACAAACTGCCGATCTCGTCTCAAGCTGTTCAGAGATCGACAGCAATAATCTAGAAGATATGAGTCTGAGTTTAGGCAGCCTTGAATTTCAAGCCCTTCAAGTATTCTTCGGGCTTAGTCGGGTCAAACTTGGTGCCATCAAAGAACGTCTCTACACCGCGCGAATCGCTAGTCGGAATCTCGGCTTCCTTAACCCCAGCTTGTTTAGCAGCTAGCTTCCAGATATCCGATCGATTTACTTTTTTCACCAGCGCCTTAATATCGGTAGTAGCTGGAATATAGCCCCAACGAATGTTCTCGGTTAGGAACCACAGATCATGACTCTGATAAGGATAAGAAGCATTGTCTGCCCAGAACTTCATGGCGTTAGCAAAGCCCTTAACTGGTGGACGATCATCACCGTAGTTCACATCGCCTTGCAAGGGGGCTAAAATATCGGCGGGCGGTACTTTAAACCACTTGGCATCAGAGACTATTTTCACTAGCTCTTCTTTGTTTTCGGGTTTATCACACCACTGCTGAGCTTCAATAATGGCCGCAGTCAGTGCTTGCGCAGCCTTCGGATTTTTTTCTACCCAATCAGCCCGCATGGCAAAAGCTTTCTCGGGGTGATCTTTCCATAGCTCACCAGTTACCAGGGCAATACTACCGACTTTGTTGTTAACCAATTGGTTGTTCCAAGGTTCACCCACACAGAACATTTCCATGGTGCCAGCTTTCATGTTGGCTACCATTTGGGGTGGTGGTACCGGAATAATCGAAATATCTTTGGTAGGGTCTACACCGTTGGCTGCTAGCCAGTAGCGCATCCACAAGTCGTGAGTACCACCGGGGAAGGTAACTGCGGCTTTCAGGTCTGGTTTAGCGGCTTTGGCTTTACCCATCACCTCCTTCAAGTTAGGACTCTTGACGGTAAGTTTGGCATCTTTATAGCTGTTGGCGATCGAAATAGCCTGACCATTGGTATTTAATCTAGCCAAGATATTCATAGGTAGGGGTTGCTTACTTTTGGTTTTACCCAAAGCCAACAAGTAAGGCATGGGTGATAAAATATGTGCGCCATCAATCCCGCCACCCGCAGAACCGACTTCTAAGTTACCTGACGTGACTGGCCAAGATGCCTGTTTCACAATTTCTACATCGGTCATTCCATACTTTTTGAACAATCCTTTTTCTAGAGCAATAATTAACGGCGAAGAGTCGGTAAGAGCAATGAAGCCTAATCTGGCCTTATTGGTTTCTAATCCATTAGTTGGTGCCTTACCAGGATCGGCTGCTGCCGTTGTTGCTTTAGGGTCAGGATTTTTGCTACAGGCGTTGATCAGGATACTTCCTGCAGCGGCTGCTCCAACACTAGCGATAAATTTTCGACGTGTAAACTGACTCATTGTACCTTTGATCTCCAACCACTAAAAATAGGCTTGTTTGTTTCAGACTCAGTGATTATGAATTTTCGTGGCTTAACAAAACTGTAAAAATTGGCACAAAAAATATATTTTTTGCAATAATTGCTACCTGTGAAACAGATAATATAAAACAGTATTATTTAATACTTTTTCTGATAATCGTTTATTAATATGATATCAAGCAACAACAGCATCAGCCGATACAAAAAATTCAGGTAAACTTAAACAATCAATTGGCTAATGGTAAAAAAAGATACAGTTTATAGTTACAGAACAATAAAAGTAATTTTCGATACAAAAAACACCACACAAAAAAGCGCTGGATGTCCAGCGCTTTTTTGGGGCTAAAGATGAATTGTTTTCTCCATGTAAATTAATTCATGGGAGTTCGAGAGTAATCATCTTCAATCCGCACAATGTCATCTTCACCTAAATATTCGCCATTCTGTACCTCAATCATCACCAAAGGAATCACCCCTGGATTTTCTAGTCGGTGCAGAGTGCAAGGCGGCACATAAGTAGACTGGTTACAGCTAAGAACTTCTTCGATGCCACCACAAGTCACCTTGGCAGTTCCGGACACCACAATCCAATGCTCACTGCGATGATGGTGCATCTGGAGACTCAGACGGTGATTGGGCTTCACCTCAATCCGCTTAATTTTGTATCCCTTCGCTTCTTCTAAAATCGTGAAAGAACCCCAGGGACGTAGCTCAGTCGCAGCCACAGTACTAGGGATTTCGGGCAGCAGTTGAATATCTGGCATATAGTTCGTTCGGTATTGAGTCACTACCTCCGAATTTTAACCAAAAAAGGTTCATGTTGTAATCATCAATTTCCCGCAACGTTCAGAAAAATTCCTAATCCACTATTGACCTTTGCCGTAGTCGCAGGCGATCGATTCACCAATTGTCCACCCAAAAATAAACTAGTAGAGCTACCCCCATCTAAGTTCAAGGCATCCACTGCCCCCATTTCTTGCAGCATCTTAGCCAATTCACCCAACGTTGGCCCTTTACCCCCTACCCGATCGAGAGCACTCACCACCCACAGCTTACCTTGAGCATTCATCGCAATCGCACTGCGCGCCGCCACCGATTGGGGACCAAAACCACTGCCAAATTTTTCAGCGGTGGTATCTAACACCACCTGCCGCTGCTGTACCAGCCAGGGGCCTGCCCCCAAAACATTAGGCAGTTGATCGAACCCGGCAGGACTGCTGTTGGCGGCGAGTTGCACCGTTGTCCCTACTACCCAATCGGCCAAAGCTCCACCCCGCCCAATTAATAAATAACCATCCCGAGGAATGGGGACATTAACGGCAGCGCTAGCCGCGCCCCCACTGGTTACTTGCTGCACCTTGCCACCTTGAACCGTCAAGATCAACTCATTGTTAGTAAGCGGTTGATAAGTGTTGCCCCAATCGATCGAATAGCGGCCAACCGAGCCTTGGCTCAAGCCACTGTTCAACAAATTATTTACCACTTGACCACGACTGCTGGTGATCTTTTCGCTATAACTCAACCGCCCAATTTGCCAGCCACCCTTTTCTTGCCAGCCCAGAGCTGCCCGCCCTAAAATGGGGCTAGAGAGCCATTTTCCACCGACTTTAATGGCTCCCAAAGGCTGACGAGTAATGCGATTAAAATAGCCCCCATTGATCGCCGCTGCCGCTCTATTACTAGTGGCAATATCGCCGATCGGGCTGCTACCCACCACATTGGCTTGACCAAAAATTGGGCGCAGACTAACTTTTTGCGGATCTAACTCCAAGATGGATAACGGGAACTGCTGACCAGCCGAACCTTGCCATTTTTGCTGCCAGGTAATCCCCGGTGCCCAAGCAATTTTCCATTCTGACATGGCCGTAGGAGACATTTCGATCTTGATGCCTTTGCCGGTGCCGATCGCCCGCGCACGACTGCCCAGTTTAATCGGAAACTGAATTACGGTCTTTTGATCTTTGCCAGTAACTTTAAAGCTGGTGTTGGTAATATTTTGATCATCTCCGGGTTCGGTGCTGCCGGTCACTGTTCCCGGTGCCACTGGCGCTTGAATTAATGAGGGTTTTGCGGCGGTGTAGATTGTTAAGAAGCCCGAAGTAGCATCTTGGCTTAAGCGCCAGGGCACTACTGCTCCAGTTTCTACTTGAATTTCAGCTCGATCACTGCCTAAACCATTAGCATTAACCGTACTGATCTCAGTTTTGGCGGTAAAGACTTGAAGCCGATTGCCAGTGACTTGCCAACGCCAACCAACATTTTTGGCCAGAGCAGTGACATCTAGATAGCGATACTGTCGATCAATTGTTGCTGACAACGGTTGAAAAGATTTAACTGTGCCAAAGGCATCTACAGGCTGACTGCGGTAATTCTCCGAGCTAGAGAGCCGCAGTCCCATCTGATACATCAGACCAGTATCACTCAGTTGCAGTTTATTGCTGCGAATCCGCCAAGGGACTGAAATAGGAGCATTTCCATTAATGATCACCTCGGTTCCCTGTTGACTACTTTGAGCCAATGAGTATGTAGGGGTCAAGAAAATTAGGGCTGTGGCCAGAATAATACCAAATGTCTTAATAGGGTTTTTTACAGGCATTTTTGTAGTTAATTAAAGCTGAGATTGAACCACCGATCGGCGGGTATTTTGAGCCAATTGTTGGGGCATAGAAATCACCACCCGACCACCACCTTGGGGCTGATTACTGGCCGTGACCGTGCCTTTGTGTGCCAAGATAATTTGTTTGACGATCGCTAGACCTAAGCCGTTGCTAGTGGTCATATTATCATCGCGCTCATCTTGATGGCGAGAAACATCACCACGATATAGTCGATCAAACACATAGGGCAAATCTTTGGAGGTAAACCCCTGACCGTGATCCAGGATTTCTAGTTGAATATAATTATCTTTAACTGAACTGTTGATCACGATCTCCGATTCGTGGGGACTAAATTTAATTGCATTATCAAATAAGTTGATCAGCACTTGTGCTAAACGACTAGGATCGGCCAAGACCGAAAAATTGCCTTCACCAGTTTGGAGCAAAGTAACTTGTTTTTGGCTAGCAAACGGTTCCAAGCTTTGCCAAGCCGTATTGACAATTTCACTTATTTCTACTGGCCGCAAAGTGATATTTTGGCTAGGAGCTTCTTCCAAGCTGTTTAAATCTAAGAAATCTTGCACCAAGCGACTGAGCCGATCGATTTCAGTTAACATTCGTCCTAACCAATGAACACTATCAGCATCTACTTTGCTTTCTAATGTCTCTGCCACCAGTCGAATTGAAGTTAAAGGAGTCCGCAGTTCATGTGCCAAGTCGCTAGCCCAACGGGTACGCTGCTGAGAAAGGTCAATCAGCGGCTGGCGATTTTCGAGAAAGATGCCCACATTGTGATCAGATAAAGACACTGTGGAAGCTTTAATGGTAATACCAATACTATCTGTGACTTTGTCTATGTAGCTGGGGTAGAATTGCCATTCTAAAGTTTTATTCTCTGTTTGAGAGCGAGTTTTTTGAATTAGTTTATCCAGCTCATAAGAACGTACTGTTTCTAGTAATAGCCGCTGTTGACCGGGTTGCCAGTTTTCCATGTGCAGCAGTTCTTGCGTGAGGTCATTACACCACAAAATCTGATTATCTTCATCGAGCTGTAAGTAACCGATCGGGGCATTTTGTAAGAGTATTTGCCAATCTTTGAGCTGAGATTTTAAATATTCCCGCTCTTGCTGTAACTGGGCGGCTTTGCGCCGCAGTTGTGAGGCTACGGGCAAAGATACATTTTCGGGCTGCCGGTAGTCCAAAACTTCTAAGATCGATCGGAGCTGAGCCAAAGTTTTGGCTCGATACCAGTAGATTCCTGATAAAGAGCCAATGGCAATGCCCAAGAGTAAAAAAACAACAGATACCAAAGCGCTATGCTCCCCGAGAAACTATTCCCGACCATTGAATTTTTTTTAGCTTTTCTCGCCGATAAGAGAAAAAGTTATCCGGTTCTTGAAAAGTACAGTGAGGGGCGATCGAAATTTGCTGATCGGTCAAGCCCAGTTGTCGGAGTTGCCACAAGTTCACTCGCCGCACATCTAAGCGAATGCGACCCGGTTGCTCGTCAGGTAAAAGAGGAGAATCCTGGAGGCTCAATGCTCGATCAATAATTTTATCTGGCTCAGCTCCCTGTAACTCGGGCAAAATCGAGAGACAAACTTCGGCTCCTACCATGGTAGTGACCTGATAGACTTCGCCATCAATGGCTGGCCCGATCGCCACTCGTAAATTAGTGGGCACAGTGCCCAAAGCTAGTAGTTTATTGACTGCAATTCCCACAATTCCTTGAGCCGTGCCGCGCCAACCAGCATGGACTGCCGATACCATACCGGTTTGAGCATCGGCTATTAGAATTGGATTGCAGTCAGCGCTGGCTACCCACAAAGCTTGATGGCCACCATCTGCAATCAAGCCATCGGCCATCGCTAGGCCAGTTTCTTGTTCTTTTAATGGTGCATCGATCGTCTCAGAAGGGCTAAGTACAACATTGCCATGCACCTGTTTCACCTGATTACTACTAGCGATCGGCGATATTTGCTCGGTAATTTGAGGCGGATCAAGTGGGGCAAAATGCTTGGTCAAGAAGCCATGCTGCCAATCGGCCAACAAGTCACAGGTCAGATAGGGACGATCTTGAATTTTTTGCCAGTGCCAGTTTGTCATGAATTTTCGTCGCAATCGATAGCTTCTAGTGTAACAGTCTTGTTACCAAAACCCGATCTGTTACCAAAACCAAAACTGGTCGAACTTTTAACAGATGCCAACAAATGCAGCAGCTTTTTAAAGTTCGACCAGCAAAGATTTTGATTTTTATAATCAAGTCGGGCTACCGACTAATTACCAACCTTTTTCAGATTGAGAAAGTACGTAGGTCGCTACATCTTCGATTTGAGCAGCGCTTAAACGACCACCAAAAGCAGGCATTGCATTTTTACCCTTGGTTACTTGGGTAGTAATGGCCGCGATCGAGTTCATACCGTACTGAGCCAAAGCTTCCTTTTTCAAGGTTTTGTTGGCCATAATTACGTTGTTGCCACCGGCATGACAAGCAGCACAGTTAGCGCTGAAAATTTTGCCGCCGCTAGCCGCGTCGCCAGCAAATGCAGGAGCCGAAAAGGCCATAAATACCACTGCAAAAGCCACTGTAAAAGTTGCAGTGAAAAGTGAAATTAGTTTCTTCAAAGTAGTTCTCCTCTTAGAACGGGTGCTGCTAGGCAGCAAAGATTTTTCTATCACAACATTTTAACTGGCAGAAGCCTTCGGTAGCTATCACCTAGGGCTTCTGTATCAAAACCTTAACAATTGAGTCAGATCTTAACGAACGGTTTTACCACCACCCCATTGCTCGCCCATGATTTTGGGCTGCATTAGAATGTGACCAGCGATCGCTGTTAAATCTGAATCAGAGAGATTTTTCATCTCAGTAAAGATATCCGCACTTTCAGTGGCGGGGTGGAGTTCCGATATTGAAGTTTCCCCGTCGTAGGTGGTGGGGTGCTTCAAATAATCGACTAAGGCGTTGACGTTGTTGCGGGCGGGGGTAGCGCCAGACAAATCGCGGGGGCTAAGACCAACGTTAAAGTCTGTCTTGGTTACGCCACCCGCATGGCATTGAGCACAGGTATCGCTGAACAATCTACGTCCAGTAACCACCTGCTTCATGCTCATGGTAACGGTTTCACCCTCTGGATTGAGCACCACAGTACGAGTTGCAGCGTCCAATTCTACGGCTTGGGCGGGAAAAGTAACGGACTGGAATGCGAACATCAAGGTTGCTATAACCAGCAGCAGGAGTCGCTTGAGCATGTTTCTCATGGGGAATTCTGGCTTAATAATGATGAATAAAGAACGCGATAAGTTTTTATAGATCGAGATTTATCTCTTGGATGGTACACATCATCTCACTATCCGCCGTTCGATCGCTGCCCAGATCAGGAGATGAGCAACGAAACTTAACATTTCCTTACTAATTGGGGATCAGTGTGAGCCACTTCGATTGGGCTGTTATTTCAACTAGTAAAAGAAGAAAATTGTCAAGTCCATAAACCTTAACCTCGCCACTGAATAAATTAGGTCAGAATTAAAAGGATCTGCGTTACCCCTAAGTTTTATGATCTCTTCTAATTGGCGTGTCGACTGGCGCAAAGTATTGATTCCGATCATGCTTTCTTTGGTACTGTTCATCCCCGGATGTTTCCAGAAAGAACCTTCTAAGTTCGCTCAGGTACAAAAAGATACCACCGCTCGGGGAGCCGAAAAAGCCGTTTCCAAAGATGCTGTTAAGGGTGGAGCATTTAACAAGTTCTTTCCGGCAGATGCTGACGGCTATGATCGAGTGTTCTCCCAAGAAAAAGACGGCTTTGCTGAAGCCAAGCTAAATAAAGGTGGCAAAAATGTGGCGGTCTTATCGATTAGTGATACTAGTAGTCCCGGATTAGCTTCCTCTGCCAACAAGTATCAAAAAAGCACCGAAAAGCTTGGTACTTTCCCACTACTGGTAGAACCGATTCCTAAAAGCACTGGAGTATTGGTGAAAAAATTCCAAGTAAAAGTTGCCTCCCGTGACGCTTCCTTTACCGCCGATAACCGTCTTACCTGGCTGAAGAAGTTTAATCTGGACGGACTCAGCAAGTTGAAATAGCTACAGTCATTTGTAAAAACTAAGGAGTCTATTAATGAGTAAACCAATTTTTGAAGCCGTTGATAACCTAGCCACTGGCGGCATTACAGTGATGGCGCTAAATTCGCTAGATTTTGTGATTCCTGGCCAATGGCAAAACACCGTAGGGTTCGAGAACACCATTAAGGTGGTGACTGGCACCGATGACCCCGACTATATTCAGGCGATCGGTGAACGAGCAGTAGCCCTCTACAACGATAAGTCTCAAGGCTATCAAACTGCGATGTGGCTCTATGAGACTGTGGATGCAGGCTCTAGTGCTCTAGGGACAGCGGCGATGGCTAGTAAGGTGGGTGAAAGTATTCCCCTATTGGGTTTTTTAAATAAGATTACTCCCAAAGCCGAAACTGCCCAGACGATCGACCTCGGTGTCAAGCTAGTGGCCGAAATTGTGGCTTACTGCCAAATCAATGGTCTCCCTGGCGATAGTGTGAGTGATTTCTTGTCAGCTTTGATGGATCAGTATAGCGGCCCATCATTGATGCGGATGTCTGCACTCATTTGCTTTGATGGTTTGGTGCCTTTAGGTTCAGACTTTATTATTAAGGCGATCGATGGTCTCAGTGGCATGGGTCCAGACCAATTGGAGAGCAACAAAACTTTCCAAGGTATTAAAGATGTAATTCCTGGTGGCGACAGTGGTGGTCAGTTGGGTTTCATCAACCAGAGTATGGATTCGGTACGTGGTTGGATGAGCAGTTTTGTGGAAGATCGCGGTTTATCGCCAGAAATGGTGGTGGGCAATTTGCGTGGTTTTGTAGAAGTGGCCGACGATAAGCTCGATTATCTTGGCGCTTTCATTGATATGTCTACAAATTACTACTCTCACACGGGTACTCAGACTTTGGCGATCAGTTTGATTGAAAGAGCTGCCGCAGAAATGTAGATCTGGATTTTAAAAAATACCCCCCCTGTTTAACAGAGGGGGTATTTATTATTAGTAGTAAGGGTAGGAAATAGTGTTTGTTTTGTTTAAATTAATTCTTTGATGATTGATCGAACAGATCCTAACGCATAGTTACAAACTCCTCAGCAGAGCTAGGATGAATGCCCACAGTGGCATCGAAGTTAGCTTTAGTTGCCCCCATTTTCACCGCGATCGCCACCCCTTGAATAATTTCACCCGCATAGTCACCCACCATGTGGGCACCCAACACTTTATCCGTAGCAATTTCCACGACTAACTTCATCAAAGTCTTTTCCTGTTTATCAGGCAGCACATAGTACATGGGGCGGAACTTGCTGCGATAAACCTTGATGGCATTCTCGCCATACTGTTCCTTGGCTTCAGCTTCGGTCAAACCAACTGTAGCTGCTTCGGGATGAGTAAAGATTGCTGTGGGAATGTTGGTGTAGCTCATCAACCGGGGCTTATTACCATAAGTCGTATCAGCAAAAGCACGACCTTCGTTGATGGCTACGGGGGTTAATTGAATGCGATCGGTGCAGTCACCCACCGCAAAAATGTGCTCTTCGCTGGTGCGATTATGTTCATCGACAACTACCGCACCATGATGAATTTTCACCTTGGTATTCTCTAGACCCAAGCCACCCAAACGAGGTTTGCGACCCAGTGCCGCTAACGTCAGAGCATCAGCCACGATCGTATCGACCGTGTCACCAGTCCCCACTGATACTTGGATTCCTTGACTCATACGCTCCACCGAAATTAGCTGAGCATTTTGATAAATCTTGATGCCATGGTGGATCATACCAGCTTGCACTTCTTCCCGAATATCTTGGTCAAAGCCGCGCAATATATGGTCATGACGAATAATTTGAGTTACTTCACTACCCAAACCATTAAAAATTCCGGCAAACTCCG
>JANOXZ010000481.1:0-5225 GCA_031418695.1 Synechococcales cyanobacterium VAR_35_metabat_10 | reverse complement strand
ATCGATCGATTGAATCTTTGCAGGATAGTCAATACCTGCTCCCAAATCACCACACATCGCCTGATAGTAACCATACATACTGGCACGGGCACTGGGGGTTTCGTTGCCAAAAATATGCCGGTTAGCAACTTGACGACGCACTCGATCAATTTCTTCTGGGCTGATTTTTTGCTGTTGCAAAATCTCAATATGCTCCAAAATTCGTTTTTCTACTTCTTCTAAATTAGCCGTAGGCAACTGTGCCGTCACCCCAAAAATTCCCTGCCAAGCATAAGTGCTGTTGCTCACCCCAATGCCTGTAACTAACTGTCGCTCTTCGCGTAAATCGCGGACTAGACGAGAGGTTCGCCCCTGAGCCAATACTGCTGCCACAATATCCAAAGGATAAGTTGCGGAAAGATCCGTCATTCCAGGTACCCGCCACATCATAATCAAACGGGTTTGTTGTAGTTCGGGGTCTACGACATCTTGACGTACTACTTTAACGAAAGGTTTTTCTTGGGGTGGTGATGAACTAGCACTAGCGAACTGGGTGGAGCCTTCGTGACTAGAGTAAGTATTGAAACTCTCGGTCACAATATCGATCAACTCTCGGATGGGCAGGTTGCCTACAGCTACAGCGGTCATCGCGGCTGGTCGATAGTTGCTGGCATGAAAATAGCGCATTTGCTGATTGGTCAAGCCTTCAATTACTTGGCTGTTGCCTAAGACCGGGCGACGGTATGGTAGGGTTTCACAGGCCATTTCGATCGACTGTTGATACATGCGACGCTGCACATTATCTGCCGATCGGGCGATTTCCTCTAAAATTACCGGGCGTTCTTGGTTAAAGTCTTTTTCATTGATTAAAGGATTCAAAACCAAATCTACTTGCAATGGGCAAAGTTCGGCAAAGTACTGGGGGGCAGTGGTGATGTAGTAATTAGTATAATCTTGGCTAGTAGCGGCGTTAGTAATGGCTCCTCGGGTTTCTACTCGCTTCTCGAATTCTCCTAAACCCAAACGCGGTGTACCTTTGAAAATCATGTGCTCCAAAAAATGTGCCATGCCGTTAATGCTATCGCTTTCGATGCGAGAGCCGACGTTCAGCCAAATGCTGAGATTAACGGCTTCAACAGGAATGCTTTCGGCAATGATGGTAAGGCCGTTGGTGAGTTTGTGGACGGTAGGAGAATTAAGGCTCATGCGATTAGCGGGCGAAGGAGTAGGTGGTTGGCAGTTGAGGTTGCCAGGTTTTGTGTAGTGAAATAATTGATGGGACTAAGGAGATATCAGTATTTTGGGGCTAATCATTCCAGGGTCTTTAGATGTCTAAAACTTCACCTCAGCCTCATAGAGATCGGGGAGATCATTTTCGATCAAAATCATATCTGAGGGCTGCTTGAACTCCTTACTCATCAAATGAGCCAGAGCTTTATCCCGATTATCAAAAGTCAGAATTTTATCTTCAGACAAACCACCTTCCTTCAAACCCGTCATTAGATCTTGCTTGTTAGTGTCACCCACCACAATTACCAAATCACATACCTCCGCTGCTTTCAGCGCCACCTGACGATTCTCTGCGGCCTGAAGATCACCTAGCTCCACCATGCCGGGAGTCATTAAAATCTTGCGGCCACCGGGTAAACCTTCTAGCACTTCCAGAGCCGAAGCAAAACCGATCGGATTGGAATTATAGGAATCATCCAAAATAAAGCCATCGCCGTTTTTGCGCAAATTCAAACGATTATTGGCTGGTTCAATGCTGCGAATTGCCGCAATCACATATTCTGGATTTTTATCCAGAGCGCAGCACATGGCAAAAGCCCCCACCAAATTAGAGAGCATCGGCACACCCAACAGCTTAGTAAAACCGGCGTAGACCTCATTGTGCCAATGCAAATTAAAAGTGGTGCCATCCATAGTGGCCACAATATCTGACATCCAGCAATCCAAATGACCCAACTCTGGCTCTAACCCATAAAGGATCGTGGTGGCCTTGGGATATTCGCCAGCCATCTTGCGGGCACCAGAGTTATCACCGTTACAAACCAATAGACCATTGGGATCGATCGCCTGGGGTAATTCGCACTTGGCCTTATAAATATTTTCGATACCACCAAAGCGTTCTAAGTGCATTACGCCTACCGCTGTGACCAAACCAGCATCGGGTGGAGTCAGCCGACAGAGCTTGGCTACCGAGCCAATTTGGTAAGCACCCATTTCTACAATTGCTAGGCGCTGCTGTCTTTTGAGATTTTCCCGGATTTGGCGAGTAATCCCCATTTCGGTGTTGATGCTGCCGGGAGTCCAAAAAGTTGGTTCGATCGCCTCCAATAAACTACCCAAAATCGCTTTGGTGCTGGTTTTGCCATAGCTACCAGTAATCCCAATTACATAGGGATCATAATCAGCCAAAATTTCTTTGGCCTCTGATAAGAAAGCTTGCTGCTTCTTGCTTTCGTTTGGCCATAAAATAGCATTGGCCAACATCAGCCACAGGGGCGCGCTCTGAATCAGGGTCACAGATGCTAACCATAAAATTGGTGCAGCACCATAACCGAGGGCAGTGACGCTGCCCAGAATTCCTACTACTACCAAGGCATAAAGGCCGATCGAGAGTTGATAGATGGCGGTTAATCGATCGGTCATGTTCAGCTTGATTTTGCCCACCTTGCGGGGATCTTCCTCTGTCCAGCTAGCGGCGATCAATACTAGGCCACCCACTATGCACAGACCCAAGGTCGCCAGGGAATTCTCAGCTACGGCTAGTCCCAGACCTCCTACCACCAGTGCTACTAAGGAGCCACGGGTATCAAAGGCACGTTTCTCGAACCACCAGTTCACAAAACGGCCAGAGTTGTATTCTTCTTGCTGGAAGAACTGTAAGTAACGCAGTGACCGCCGCACATAAAAGAGGATGACGGCGATAGATACGACTAGTACTAGCAGGAGAGGGGAAGAGGGAAGGTTCATGATGGCCAGAATGCTTTTTTCTCACACCTAGCATACCGCCAAGGGGCACCGCTGGCATCTTTGCTAGCTCATGCTCTCAATTATTTATCGATGAATTTTCGTTGAGAGGGAGGAAAGTATTAGAGTTTGGCATTGTTCAATATTACAATGCAACCAAAATTCACAGGTTTAAAGATAGAATGACAGAGATGGGTGTCGCCAATAATACAGGGGCTGTTTGACTAGCTTGCTGCATTTGCCCTGCTGTATGGGCATAGTAGACTCAACCTCTTATCTGTAAGAGGATTACCAAGAAGGAAATATATGACTTTACTGAATCTTAAGAGTAAAACTGAACTTACAATAACCCCTGAAGAGCGGCATCGTCAGCTTATTAGTGCGTCCAATGATTATATGGCGGGGAAAATAAGTCATCCTGAATTTCGTAAGATTGAAAGTCGGTGTATGACAGATTATGATGCTGTCACACTTGAGTTAGGAAAAATCAGTCGTATCTTAAGATCTATGTCTAACCGTCTGAATATGTCTAATCATCTGCGATAAATTCTAGGTAAACTAAGCAATATGCTTTAGCTATAGTTTTCTAAGATGAGGAGAATTGCTGAAATTCTATCGGCAACTGCTCTTAACCCTTCTTGGACTTTTTTTGTGTCAAAAGCTTGTGCATCTGTGCTGTCCAGGCACATTATCCCTAGGCATTGATTAGGATCGTTGTTGTTTATGATTGGGACTGTAACTATAGCTCGGTAAGGCATAGCTTTTAGTGTGTCCCTCTGGACAAATGTATAATAATCAGAATTATCTGACACCCATTGGTTCTTTTTCCAAGATAGATGAACGTTCATAAGTATTTGCTTTTGGAAAGACAGTCCAGCAATGCCAACTCGCTTATCTGCTTTATTTGTGCCGATGTAAAATTTGGTTCTCTGGATGGTTTCAGATGGTACTCGCAGAGATTGCCAAATTATCAAAAAATCAGGGTCATTATCGTCTGGTTTAAGAAGGGAGATTCGACACCCATCCTTAAATAATTCTAGGGTATCTTCTAAAAATTCTTGAAATAGCAGCGTTGTAGCTGCTTGTCTATCTGGGTTTTGCTTGAAAGAGGAGAGAAGTCTTAGTAATGAATCATCAAGTTTTACCAGGCTGATAGCTGCCTGTTGCGATCGATAGTAACGAAGTGCCGTTAAAGCTAGCGGAAGAATGATGGCTAGGCTTGGCAGAAAGATCACCAAGATCAGAATCCATCGAGCAACTGCAACGGTTGTGGTCTGCTGAAGAAAAGGCAGGAGTTGCAATAATGCCGAGTCAGCTCTGTTTCCAATAATGCCGCTGAATGCGAGTGTTAGGATGGTTGCTATTACTGGCCATAGGATTTTGAGCGCAACTTTGATATTGCTGGGTAAACTATTCCACATTAAGAATACAACTTTCTTTTTAGAGAGTACTTGACTATCCTAATTCTATTCCTCACTAGCAGTTTGTGATATACTCTTCCATCATCTGTAGTACTATCCATTCGCCGCTACTGGTGCGCAGGAGGTTGCGGATAGCGACGAGCTGGGCTTTGGCGGTGGTTGACAATTTTTGTTGTTCGACTGGGGTAACGATGATTTCGGCGGTAGCTTGGTTGGGGTTTTTGTCGTCGTGGCGCAGCGGCCTAATTCGCTGGCGACGTTCTTCGGCGGCGCGTTTGGTGTTGAGGGCAATGAGGTGTCCCCCCCGTATTCATCAGCGTCTCACTAATTTACCCTGTGATTTTGCGGATCGAATTATATTAGTATTACTAGTAAACATCTGAATGTCTGGAACAGTTGCATAATCCATATCATCGGTAATGATTCGAATTTGTTCAGTACCTGCTCGACTTATTGCTTCGAGTATGAGCAAATCATAGCCATCAACTGCTTGAGTTTGGAAACGAGCAAGGGCAGACTTAGCAACTTCGTCATTAATGGTCAAATCGGCAGATATGGCGATCGATTCTATTTGCTTCCAAGTCGATTCTACTTCTGCGACAACCTTCAATCGTTCATCAGGTAAATTATGTCGATATTCTTTGAGCTTTAAATCTAGACTATTATCTCGATTGTATATATCTTTTTCAATTCTTTCTATTGCGCTAGTGATTTCTGCTAGTGCTAGCACTGAATAGCTGAGAGTTCCGCCTTGTCTTAGAACGCTAAATATATAGTTTGGGTAATCCCTGAGCTGATAAGGTTTTGCTGTAAAATTAGCATTTGCATATGCTTGCCAGAGCCAAGCGTTAG
>JANOXZ010000480.1:0-3424 GCA_031418695.1 Synechococcales cyanobacterium VAR_35_metabat_10 | reverse complement strand
CCTGTTCCCAAGATGTAACCGTTCGCAGTCTGGCAATCCAACCGAGTTGCTGTTGCTCCTCAGTCAGATTCTCTTTGAAAGACTGATGGCAGTCTTGAGCCAGTTCTTCGCTGCAAGAAGCGATACACGCATACATTAAGCCGCCTGGATCTAATTGTTCGTTTACCCAGATTGTTAGCATCAAACACTTACCTCTCGATCGGACTGATCACTTTTAGTATCGACTGCTAGGTCGGTAGATTTCAAGCTAGAGTTTAGATACATTTATTATATTTTCTGGAGTTTAGCTAGATTTTGTCGGGGTATCCTGTTGTTCTAGATGAACATTAAGTAATTAAGTAATTAAACGATCCGCCGATCAAATTACAATGTAGCTAATAGGGAAAACAATCCCCTAAATTTAGCTCTAAAATTCGCCACTGTTGTTTATTTTTTCTGCGTTAAGATTATGCCGCCAGTTGGTGTTGGTGCTAGTCGATTTGCATCTGCTCTGGAGACCGGAGTAGCAAAATTGTGGGTGGTACTGATTGGGGTCGATCAGTACCTGGATGTCAATTTGCCTTCGTTGCGTTACACAGCGGTAGATTGTCAGGGGATTGGTGCCGCATTAGCCGCAGCAACTAAACCTTTTCCCGATCGAGAGTTTTTGATTCACCACGATTTAGTTGCTGAAACTCCCACATTAGCAAGGGTGGAATCTAGCTTGCACCGAGTGGTCACAGAGGCGCAAGTTCAAGATACGGTGTTGCTTTACTTTTCTGGTCATGGTGTCGTCGAACCCAATACTCAGCAGACAGTCTTGTGTGTTCGAGACACAGAGCAAGAAAAATTATTGAGTACGGGTTTGCAAATCCAAGTAGTTCTGGACATGCTAGGGCATTGTGCGGCACATAGTCAATTGGTGTGGTTGGATGCGTGTCATAGTGGTAATCTCAACTTCATCGGCAGCAATCACGAACGGGCTGAAACCGCGCTCTTAAATCCCACCACTCAACTGCTCAGATCTCTCCGCCAGCAAGCAGCTCAAAGTCGGGGTTTCTATGCGTTATTATCCTGTGATGAAGGGCAACAGTCTTGGGAATTTCCCGATCTCGGACATGGGGTCTTTAGTTATTTTCTGATGCGCGGCTTGTGGGGGGAAGCCGCAGATGCTCAGGGTGTGATTGATGCTGATAGTCTGTATCGGTATGTTTATCGCCAAACGGTGCAATATATCGATCGTGCCAATCAACAGTTGCGATCGATCGATCGAGAAAACCGCGATTTCCGTTGGCGTAGCCTCTCCCCTGGAGCAAGTCAGGTCTCCGATCAACGCGGGAAAATGAGTTGGTGCCCCGAATATTCAACCCAAACACCCAAACGAATTGTGTCGGGGGTGGGGGAAATAATTTTGGGACTGAAGCCTTCGCATCATTCAGTGTGGCACGATCGAGCCGCCCTGATTATTGCTGCTGGCGCAGGTTGGCTCGGTTCAAAGCTGCTCGTTCCGTTCGCGGCTGCGGAGCCACTGCCGCAGCCGTGTCTACCTGAGCAGAGAGACTATGCCAACGATCTTAACGGAGAGCAAATTGCAGCAGATCCGCTCAGTCAAGTCCTGCAACAAGAGGGTAAATTTACGATCAATTACTTTCCGAATAGCGGAGCCGCCGAGCTGCTGGTTGTTGATGCAGAAGTTCAGCTCCGCCAACGGATTCACACCTTTCTCGCCGCTGGCGATCCGATGGGAGCCATTTCTACCCGCCTATTATACCTGCGGGGGCAGATTACCGAGTTAGAGGGTGAAGATGCTTGGTTTCTAATGGAGGATGGGGTGAAGTTGAGCCGAGCTTGGCTCAGACAAGAATTGCACCGTGCCAAACATCTTCAGCAAATTATTATTCTCGATTGCCCTGCGGCTCCACTGAGCGATCGTCCAGATACTACCATTGCCGCCGACTGGGTGGCAGCCCTAAAAATTACTGACGATTCTCATTCAGAGCATCTGAGCCAACGGTGTCAATGTATAATCGCTTGTGCTGCTCCGGCTGAAGATGCCGAACTATTTGCTCAAGTACTACTTGAAGCGTTGATTTCTGCTCCAGCCCAGATCGGTATGCCTGTTGCCAGCTTGTTCGCTCGATTGCAAACTAATCTAGAGGAGTTAGGGATTCCCTGTCATTTCTCGCTCTGTGGTACTCAAGGATCGATCGAAATTTTACCTGCTAGGGCAGATCCAGTTGAATTATTAGCCGCCGATTTGCCAGACTTGGATCTACCAATGGCACCACAATTAGAGCCAGAAGACTTAGATGCAGTCGAAGAACCAGAAATTACCTGCGGACAAGACGATACGGAAATCCAGGTAGAGGTGGCGACGAGTCCGACGACAGCAATCTCAGCTGCTTTCGCCCAGGGCTTAGAATCTAACTTACGCAGATTAGTCGGACCGATCGCACCAGCCTTACTCGCAGCTTGCGCGTCGTCTCACGATGATGCTGGAGTCAGCCACCATTGGCAGGTAATGGATCCATCCACTTTGGTAAAAAATTTACTACCCCGATTACCCGCTCGCGCCAGAGCAGATTTCGAGCAACAGGTAGCTACACTTCTGAGCCAACAACCGGAGCGCGTCGAGATTGATCCAGTCACAAACCCCACCAGTGGAGCAGATCGATCGATACCAAACATCACCCCATCGGCAAAGACAATTCCCCCGCTCGTCACAACAGCCACTCAGGGCTACATTTCCCCCTCCACAAGGAGTGCGATCGAGCAAACCTTAAACCAAACCATCGGACCAGTTGCTCAAGTCTTGCTCGGTCAAATTGCGCCGACAGCGTGGGCAAACGGGCAAGACCTCTTGGCAGCTCTGAGCACCTATCTCACTGCTGATCGGCTGGCAGAATTTAGCCAACGTCTTCAACCGCTCCTGGAGTCGTCACCGCTCGCCATTGCCGAACAATCGCCAACATCTCCCCAGAATGCCAACGGGCGGGGCATCGAGCCTACCGCAATGCCAGCCATCGATGATGACTTGACGATCGCTTGCGAGCAACAATTAACTCTAGCCATCGGACCGATCGCCAAATTCATTATTGTCACCACCAAAAAAACTAATCCCTATCTATCGCCAGCGGATTTTGTCAAAGTTCTGGCAACCAAAATTCCCGATCCCATCCAAGCCGAAACTTTCCTTCGCCGCATGAATATCCTCTAAGTAGGGCTGGTACTGCCCACCCTACTAGTGCCATAGCATTTCTATTTCGAGTGAAGTCCACTGTCCACTGTCCACTGTCCACTTTCATCACTAGGACATACCACAATCACCAGAGAATTGCTAGATTCACTATTCTCTGTGATTAAGTAACTTCATCGAAATTTCCAGACTCGATTTCATCCGATTGAAAGCGGTAGCTAATAACCCAATTTCATCTTGGCTTTTGTG
>JANOXZ010000479.1:0-1712 GCA_031418695.1 Synechococcales cyanobacterium VAR_35_metabat_10 | reverse complement strand
TTGCGATCGTTTTAGTCGATATGATGATGCCACATTTAGACGCTCCCTCGATCGTCCTCGCGCTGAAACAAATCGACCCCAAAGTTAAAATTGTAGTGATGAGTGGTTCTTACCTCAACGTAGAATCAGTCCTGGATGGACTGACGATCTGTGCAGTTCTAAACAAGCCCTGTAGTACCGCAGATCTGCTCGAAACATTAGCACAAATTCAGATCGGCTAAATGAGATTCAAGCCCCAATATATTTGCTAGCGATTGCAAATTCTTATTGCCAAACATCCACCACTTTTTATGACTTATTAAGTATTTTCAAAGTCGGTTTGAGTTGAATAGATCGTCACTATTCAACTCAAATTTATAACAGTCGCTAGGGCGATTAGGACATCTCTCAATACGGTTCGGTTAGCCAGCGACTGTTCGCGTAGCGTTCCCGTAGGGTAGGCGCGGCTAGTGATGCAAAGTCCGCCTACGCGGACTAATATCAGAAAAATATTTACTTAACCGAACCGTATTGGGACATCTCTACCATTACTGCGATACCCAAAGGCTTCTTGGAGAAGCCTTTGGGTATGTCCTAACAAGTGTGGCGGTTGCTATAATACTGAATAAATATCTACAGCATCAGCATTGAGAAAGGGATATTCCAAACTAATTCCCATTTTACTAAAATTTTGGACGATCGCCGCTAATTTGGTTTCGGGAGTAGGATCGCCTCCATTATTCGCTTCAATTAAGGCATTAGCGACAATTTGACAGCGATTCAATCCAAAACTTTCAGCTTCCCCAAACTTTCGATCTGGCTCTTCGGCAATAGCCAATCCTGGGGCAATTTGTTTGGTAAATAAAGGAATCGCCGATCTGAAATATGCTTGATGTTGTGGGTAGATTTTTTCCAGGATGAGATGGACTATCCTGTAATAACTGCGCTGAATATACAATACTCCAGGATCGTAGCGATTATAATCAGTGGGATTGTAGAGAACTTTGAAATTGAATGGTACGTTAGCTTGATTTAATTCTACTGTCAGAGTTTCCATGAGGGCGATCGCTCCATCTACGGTAATATTAAAATAGAATCTAACGATCTGACTATCTGCTAGAGATAAAGATAGATTGAAACTGCCTCGATTGCTGACTGCAATATAAAACCCATTCTGAATCAGGTTGTGCGGCATCTTCACTGATATACTGGAGCCAACTGGAGCATCGATTTCTGTCGGTTGTAGATAGGACTTTCGATCGATATACAAGCTCAATTCATGCTTATTTATCTTGAGGGTGCCATCATCTTCTTCACTCACAATTTGCCAATCTGGATCGTAAAATCCAACGCCATGATTGGCTGTATTGAGTCGATCGTAAAATTGGGCATCCATCCCTAGGAAAGTATTATTTTCCCAGTCGGCTTTGACGATATTCAAGCTATCTACAGTATCGCTCGACTCTAGCTCCGATCGCCAAGCACCATTATAATAAACCCCATACAAAAAACTTCGCAACTGCCAAGCTAGATATTTTGTTTGTAAATCGGGTGATAATGTCTGAATTTGCGCTTTGAGTTCGGGTGGAAATTCTAACGATCGATACTGAGGATGAGCGATGGTAAGTCCATCTTTAATTTCTAAATTAGTTGCAATATCCTCAAGTTGTGCTCTAAGTAAGTCCTGCATATTTAGATTATCTTTACTTTAATATTATTGGGGTAGCTCTTGC
>JANOXZ010000478.1:0-8380 GCA_031418695.1 Synechococcales cyanobacterium VAR_35_metabat_10 | reverse complement strand
TCGATGAATAGGTCAAACACTTTATCGATCGCTGCATTTGGTTCAGCGGAAGGCCGATCAATTTTATTGACCACCACGATCGGGCGCAGACCCTTAGCCAAAGCTTTGGTCAGTACAAAGCGAGTCTGGGGCATGGGGCCTTCGTTGGCATCCACGATCAAAATACAGCCGTCTACCATGCCCAATACCCGTTCTACTTCACCGCCGAAGTCGGCGTGTCCAGGGGTATCGATAATGTTGATTAGGGTGTCTTTGTATCGAACCGCAGTATTCTTAGAAAGAATGGTAATACCACGCTCCCGCTCAATGTCGTTGGAGTCCATCACGCAGGTAGGCACATCTTCACCTTCGCGGAAGATGCCGGACTGTTTGAGCAGCGCATCGACAAGGGTCGTTTTACCGTGGTCTACGTGGGCGATAATGGCTACGTTACGGATGGGAATCGTCATAAAAATAGAGAAAAACTCAGTATGTGAAGTTTTGCTTGTGCGGCGCTGGCCAGCAAAGTTACAATGACGCACCACAAACTGAGAGCATGCTCTAGCAGTGCCGATCGCCAAATTGTAAACAAGACTTCACAATTCTACCCTATGCGCTTCCATTCGGTGTAGATGGCGATTAAGCTTCTTTCCAGAGAAAAATACTGGGGGTGGGATAGTGATCGCAAAATCTCCAAAAAATAATCCCCTCTTTGGAGAGAGGGGAATGGACGAGGTTATTAAATCATTAATTCTCTAAGCTTTCTAGGAGTTACGCTTTTTGGGAGTTTTGACCGGAATTAAAGGGGCTGCGCCTGTCTCGGTGGCACCAAGTTTTTGCAATCGTTCCAGAGTTTCTTGCAGATCTTGATCTTTGGATTGCTCTCGATAGAGCTTAGCCGCTAGCCGAAAATCTTTGATCGCCCCGGCTTTATTTTTGAGCTTGTTTTGGCGCAGTACCGCACGATTGTAATAAGAGTCAGCATCTTGCGGCGCGATCTTAATGGTAGAGGTGTAATCAGCGTCCGCACCCTTGGGGTCATTGAGCTTTTCGTCTTTTAAGCTTGCCCGGTTAAAGTAGGCCAAAGCATAATCGGGTTTGAGTTCGATCGCCCGACTGTAGTCGGCCAAAGCACCAGTAATATTGTTAATCTTTTCTGACGATTTTAATAAAGCTCGATTGTAATAGGCCAACGAGTATTTGGGATTGACTCTGATCGCTTGGGTATAGTCGGCTAAAGCTCCTTTGAGATCTTTGAGCTTTTCGTATTTTAAAATGCCCCGATTGTTGTAGGCCAAGGCATATTGCGGATTAGCTTCCACCGCTTTGGTATAGTCGGCCAAAGCCCCTTTAAAGTCGTTGAACTTGTTTTTGCGCAGATTTGCCCGGTTATAGTAGGCCAACGAGTATTTAGGAGAGTACAAAACAGCCTTGGTATAGTCGGCTAAAGCACCAGTGGCATCATCCAGTCTGTTTTTTTTAAGGTTGGCGCGGCTGTTATAAGCTTCGGCATACTTGGGGGCGAGTTCGATCGCCTGATTTAAGTCAGCCTGTGCTCCCGGAGAATCCTCGAACCTTTCGTCTTTCAAAATTCCCCGGCTGTTGTAAGCGCGGGCAGATTCTGGATCTAGAATGATTGCTTTATCTAAATCAGCTAAAGCCTCCTTGTACTTTCCTTTTTCAATTTTGTCAGTAGCAGAAGCGATCAATTTCTCGGCATCTGAGACTACAGGTTTCGCAGCGGGTTTGGCGGGCTTAGCTGCGATTGTTTCGTTTGGCTGGAGCACGCTGCTAGCCAAAGCTGAACCCATCTGGGAAGTGATTGCGATATTGGTGCTGACAATAACTGCCAAAATTGTGGAATAGCCTTGCATAGATTTTTAGAGGATCATCAGCCTCTGGTAGTGACTACTTAATTTTAGCTTAATGTCGGTTTATCGGCCATTTTCTGTTAATGAAAATAATTATAGATAGATTTGGCGAGATTTTCGCCCACTCCTGGAACCTTTTGTAGTGAATCCAAGTCGGCAGCCCGAATATAGTCGATCGAGTGGAAGTGCGACATAAGCTGTTTTTGCTTGTGTGTACCCAATCCAGGAATTTCATCTAGGTAAGATCTGGTCATGCGTTTACTGCGCTGCTGCCGATGGAAGCTCAAAGCAAAACGGTGAGATTCATCGCGCAGGCGACGAACAAGCTGCACTCCGGGCTGTTCTGGCTCGGTTGGCAGAGCTGTACTTTCGCCGGGGAGAAAGATCTCTTCCTGCTGTTTTGCTAAGCTCACCACACAGAGATATTCCATCAGATCCATTTCGCTTAATACTTTCACAACGGCAGATAGCTGACCTTTACCACCATCAATAATAACTACATCCGGAAAGTCGCTGTCATCTAGATTGACCCCGCCATTGTATTTACGAAAACGACGGCCAATTACTTCGGCATGGCTGGCGAAGTCATCGGAACGCCCAATATGGATATCGGGATTTTTGATTTTATAGTGGCGATAATATTGTTTAGCAGGCAAACCATCGATAAAGACTACTTGGGAACCCACCGCATCAGAACCTTGGATATGAGAGATGTCATAACATTCCACCCGCCGAGGCAGTTCTGGTAGATCTAAGATTACGGCAAGGTCTTGGAGACTGGCAGCTTCTCGTTCGGTTTGTTTGGTGATGCGAGCTAGCTCAAACTCAGCGTTGCGGGCAACCATTTCGATCGTCTCGGCTTTTACTTGGCGTTGGGGAGCATCGATCGCTACTTTGCGCCCACGTTTTTCGCTCAAATAAGTAGCCAAAATATCGCTGTCGGGTAAAGGATACTGAACTAGAATTTCGGGCGGTATTTCTACTGGGTCAGCGTATTGATAATGTTCTTCCAATACTCGCTGCAAGATCATCGCCAGATCAACATCGGTATGACTTTCGGGTACGTCAGCAATAAAGCCTAACCTGCCCACTAGTTTTCCGGCTCTAATCTGGAAGAGCTGGATGCTGGCGGTTTTATCACTGGCGGCTAGTGCTACCGCATCGCGGCTGACAGTGTCATCGGGCAGTGAAACTTTTTGGCCAGCGGTAAGGGAGCTGAGACCGGTAATGCGATCGCGCAAGGCTGCTGCAATCTCAAACTCTAGATTTTCAGCAGCTTGCTCCATTTGTTTAGTGAGCGTGTTGATCAATTCACTGCCCCGTCCCTGAAATACCATGGCAATCTTTTCGATGGTCTTGTGATATTCCTCAGGAGTGATTTTTTGCTGGCAGACTCCCGGACAGCGACCAATATCATAGTTCAAGCAAGGCCGATCTTTATGCAAGGGCTGAGGTCGTTGGCGCATCGGAAAAATGCGGCGCACCAGGTTCAAAGTATCTCGCAGTAACCGAGAATCAGTATAAGGCCCATAGTATTTATCCCGCCCTTTGCCCAGCCGCCGGTTGCGGGTAATAAAAATCCGAGGATAGTCATGAGACCAGGTAATCACTACATAAGGATATTTTTTGTCATCTTTGAGTAAGACGTTAAAGTGCGGCTGATGCAGTTTGATCAGGTTGGCTTCCAGAGCCAGAGCTTCCGCTTCGGTGTCGGTGACAATAAATTCAATTTCCACGACCTGCCGCACCATCAAGGCAATACGCGGTGATAGATCCTGGGCTTCCCGGAAATAGGAACGAACTCTCGATCGCAGCTTTTTCGATTTCCCAATGTATAAAATATGGTCGCGCTCATCCCGCATAAAGTAAACTCCCGGCTCCGGCGGAATTTCTTTGAGCCGAGCTTCAAGTTTTTCGGGTTGGCTGAGAAGGGTGTTGCTCATGAGCTGGGTGCCGATGCTGTTCCTTGCAACATCTTGGCACATCAGCTTCATTCTTGCTTAACAGCTCGGCACCCGACCAATCAATCCTTTTTTCAATCGCTCTGGACGAGCCGACCAAGGCATTGAGCCATCAGGATCTTGGTGGTACATTGCGGCACAGGTTAAGACATCGGTAGACAAATCTGCTAGGGAATCGCTGTGATTGAGGTCGCCAAAGAGATAGGTGGATTTATTGGGGGCAGCAAAGGCGATCGCACAAGGGCGATTACAGGCTCCCATACATTTTACGCCTTCAATCTCAAACTCTTCAGCCAATGGCCACTCGGTAGCTTTCTCGGCCAATTCTGACAGCAGCAAATAGCCGCCGCTGTTACCTACTTGGCGACTGTCTTTCCAGACTCCGGCGCAGGTTTCGCAGACAAAAATAGTGTGCTTATCTTTCATTATTTTCCTATCTGTACCACGCAGATCATAGGTTTAAGCAATACTCGCCTGTGGTACAAGCGAGTTATCGGCGGGCATTCTGACTTGAAGCAAGCTTCTTACAGTTGCGGGACAGTGCTGGATTTTCACCGAGCTTTCCCCCTTTCCTCTGATGGCTGAATCCCCACCAGAACCGACATGCGTTCTTGATGCTAGCATGTTTGGGTATAACTGGCTACTTAGTAACTACGAAAATAAGCCTCGCCCACAAACTCATCTTGGCCACCATTCACTAGCTGCGCCGAAATAGCATAGACGGCAGGACGAGAAACTGAGACTTTAATCACATGTTTGATGTGAATATCAAATTGAGTATTTTTGCCGATCGATCTAGCAAACTCAATTTGAATCATCCGACCTGTATCTGTCACACTAGCCGGTATTTTCTGACCATCAACAGTCAATATTTCTACTTGACTAGCTGCAAACCGTAAATTTTCTGGAATACTAAACCGTAAAACCTCAATAGCCTTGGCCTTATGGGGCACATGCACCCGAATAAAATGGTCGGCATTTGCCCAACGAGTTTCAGGAAATTGATGACTTCGATCGATGTGAATATTTTTACCTCTATCATCTTTGGCTCCAACGGAGGGACTCAGCCAAGAGCTACCTAAAATCAATCCCAAAAATGTGAGCAAAAAAAGTTTTTTCATTGCAATGTTTTGCGCAATTTGCAAAACCAGCTTGTATGTTTACTTAGTCAAGGACACATATCAAAACGGCTATGTTCCTGAAACATTCTGATTAAATACGATTTAGAGCCAAACATCTCAAGTCTGTAAAAATCAACAGTGCTATCTCATCTGGCGTTCACTATTGATTTAGAATCAAACACAACTAACACTTTTAAACAATCATGAAACTTACTAAGCTTGGTATTCTAGCTATTGGATCCGTTCTTTTATTGGCTTCTTGCAACGGTGGCGAGAAAAAGCCTGAAACACCGGTCAAACTAGAAACTACTGCTCCAGCAACACAGGGAGGCGACAGTATCAAAGGTGGTCAGGTAATAGAATCCGGGAAATATCACTTAGAGTTGAAGCCCGAGAAAGCTGCTGATAAAACTCACTTAGATTTTTATCTAAAAATTGATGCAACCCAAAAAGACATCTCCGATGCCAAGGTATCCGGCAAAGTTCAAACTCCTGATGGCAAGGAAGCACCTGTAGCCTTTACTTATGATGCCAAAAACAAGCGCTATGCCGCCGATGTACCTGGTAAAGCAGCCGGAACTTATAATCTCAAAATCGATGCAGTTATTGGTGCTGATAAAGCCAACGGTCGTTTTACATTTAACCGTTAATATTTATTTATAATAAAGCTCTTACCCACTCAGAACATCTGGCCAGAATCTGGTCTTACTGGTGTTTTGGGTGGGTTGCTCTATCAAGATTTGCCAACTTGATCACTTTCGCCGAGGGAGGGAAAAGACTAAGATGGGAAAACACTTCAATGATCAACGTCAGGAGCCTTGACCATTAGGTAAATTTTTTGGCAGCTACTGCAATTTTCTCTACCTATCCAAGATGCTGATCGTTCACTGTCTTGGCTTTCAGTGTCAGCCTATCGATACTTAATAATGAACTCTAACTTTTTTGCTAAATCTATTGCTCTCTTGAGCCTGCTGAGCATTTGGGCCTCTTTTAGCCCTGCGGTGTTCAGTCACGGTGGGCATAGTCATGGCAACGAGTTTGGTGGCGAGGCACAGGCAGGAAGCAAAGAAATTACCATCGATGCAGCTACGGCTCAGAGCTTAGGAATTAAAACTGCCCCAGTCCAAGGGCAAAAACTGCCGATCGAAATTTTGGCCACTGGTCAGATTGAATTACTGCCCAACCAAAAAGTAGAAATAACCTCACCGATCAAAGGAAAAATATTGCAATTACTGGTACAGCCCGGTGCCAAAGTAAAAGCTGGTCAGGCAGTGGCAACCATGACCAGTCCAGAACTGGGAGATCTGCGGGTGGCAGCCCAAGAAAAAAAGAATGAATCTACAGCCAGCTTACAGCAGGCACAGGCGGAGTTACAGCTTGCCCAGGAGGGCTACCGCCGCATCGAACAAATTGCCCAGGCCGATCGACAGCAGGCACTAAGTCAACTAGCTGTTGCCCAAGCGCGCTTAACCAGAGAAAAGCAATTGGTCAAAGGCGGCTCTTTGGTACAGGTTGCTAAAACCAACTACCAACGACAGCAACAAATTTCTAAAGCCGAAATTGGTGCCGCCCAATATGCGGTTAACTTTGCCGCAGAACGTTACCAAGTAGATCTAAAGTCGGCGGCGAATGGTATTGGCACCCGCCGACAGGCATTGGAATCCCAAGCCCGTTTAGCCGAAACGCGGGCAGTATTGGCTAAAGCACTGAATCAACCCGGACTTATTCAGGCCGAATCGGAGCTGCGTAAGGCCGAAAATGAGCTGCCTCTGCGGGAACTACGGGAAGCCGAAAAACAAGTTGCCGAAGCCACAGGTCAACTGGCCAAAGCGGTGAACCAAAAAGCGTTAATAGAAGCCGATAGCCAACTGCGCAAAGCCAAATCGGCAATTTTGGCTGCCCAAACTCGGCAAAACCTCAGTGCCGCTACCTACAACTCACGGGTGGCTCAACTCGGCAATAGTGAGAATGGGGTTATTACTGTCAAATCGCCGATCGATGGCACTGTGGCCGATCGAGATATTACCACCGGTCAGTCAGTGCCAGAGGCCGGAGCTAAAATTATGACTGTGATCAACGATCAACAGGTCTTTGCTACGGCCAACATCTATGAAAGAGATCTGGCAAAAGTCAAACTAGGCCAAGAGGCCAAAGTAAAAGTTGGCAACGAGACTTTAACCGGAACAGTCAGCCGCATTGGTAGCGCCATAGATACTCAGAGCCGAGTAGTGCCAGTGCAGGTGGCCTTAAGCAATGAAGGAAATATGAAACCGGGCATGTTTGCCGAGTTACGGCTCATCACTGACGACAGTACTGAGTTGATCGTGGCAGTGCCCAGTGCCGCAATTGTGGAAGTGGATGGCCGGAAACTAGTCTATGTGCAGAACGGCACCTCCTATCAACCAGTGACTGTAGAGCTAGGTCAAACCATTGGAGATTTTGTAGAAGTGAAATCCGGGCTGTTTGTGGGTGATGATGTTGTAAACCAGCGTGCTCTCCAGCTCTATTCTCAGTCGCTAAAAGCACCTGTTGACAACCATAATCATGATCATGGCGAAGTCAAAGCTGCTCAACCGACGGGTATCAAAATGCCTTTTAATTTACTGTGGCTAGCCTTGCCGGTGATAATTGCTGCGGGTAGTGGTGGTGCTTGGTGGTGGTTTAAAAGAAACAAAAACAAAAATGATAACGGTGTGGTCGAGCCAGAAGTGTTAGAAGCAGAGATTGTTAGTGAACGATCCCATCCGATTTGGCAACAATCCCACAAGGTAGCCGAGCATAATATTCCTACCTATGATGTGGATGCTGAACCTATTAAGTCTGGCTCTCTTGTAGTAGAGACCGTAGAGACGCAGGTAAATCATGATGTTAAAGCCGAAACCGTCGTGGTCAGCCCAGATGTAGTGGATCAATCAGCAAAGAATGGTTTTGCAATAAATTCTAAAATAACTACGATGCTTAACAACTTAATAAAAAGATCGGCAACTAAATAATTATGCTCAGTTCCTTAATTAAATGGTCGATCGAGCGGCGATGGTTAGTTATTTTGGGAGCGATTATTACGATGATCGTGATTTTCCGCACAATTATTCAAATGCCCTTAGATGTATTTCCCACCTTTGCGCCACCCCAGGTAGAAATCCAAACTGAAGCTCCGGGGCTGGCTCCAGAAGAAGTGGAATCTTTAGTAACCCTGCCGATCGAAAGCGCCATGAATGGTACACCGGGCATTAGCGCCGTTCGTTCATCTAGTGCTGCCAGCGTTTCGGCAGTACAAATTGTCTTTAACTGGGGCACCGACATTTACCACTGCCCGTTCGCTCATTTTGAAAAAGGGTGAAGTAATTAAGTCTTACGGGGCTTGAGATGTAGGTGATAAATAGATTCTGGCAATTTCAGCATAGAAAGTATCTGTCGGTGGAGGGTGGAAAGATTCGTGACAGAGATA
>JANOXZ010000477.1:0-2204 GCA_031418695.1 Synechococcales cyanobacterium VAR_35_metabat_10 | reverse complement strand
CTAGCTGCACAAAGCCGCGTTCTAGGTCTTCATTTTTGGCTTCAATAACTAAAAAGGTTTGGTGATTTTGCAGCAAGTAGTCTAGAGAGCCTTTGAGTTGGTTGCTCACGGCCACCGGATACTCGACGTTGAGAGTAGCTTGGGTGTAGTGGAGTAGATCGGTTAAAACCGGGGCAATCAGAAATTCTCGGCGAGCCATTTCGCTGGTGAGGCTGAGGCGAGGCAGGCTTTCTTCGATGCGCGATTTCAGGTCGGTGAGTCGATCGAGTTCTCCCAAATAGTGGGGCAATTGCAAGGAGCGGCGCTGGAGAGATACGCCGAAGTAGGCCAAAATATCTTGGGGAGCGAAGTTGAGCTTAAAGTAGTCTGAAAAGCTATAGGACTGCTCGGGCTGAATGATGGGCTGTCTAGACATCGCAAAATCCTGTGAGATGGTGTTACTCGATTAAAAAATCTGGGTATTAATTTAGGGTAGGACACGTTGCACTTAAACCATATGTGGATAAGTTGGTGAAGGTATGTTTGCTGAATGGCATTGAGCGTTGGGTGCTGATTCCTGTTGAGGTGCAGAGCCAGAAGGAGGAAGATTTTGGCCAGCGGGTTTATATTTATTTTGCGCGACTTCAGGATAAGTTTCAGCGGGATGTAGCTAGCTTGGTTATTTTGGGTGATACAGATAAGGATTGGCTGCCTTGTTCTTATGAATATTTTTATGGCTTCAAGGTAATGTCAGCGATCTAAAAATAATGTGGGCGAGACTTTGAAGAATTCGCCTAGGGCTTTGGCTTGAGCTTTACTGATCGATCGCTTGCCGTTCAAAACTTCGGAGGTGATGCCTTGAGAACCAAAGACTGAAAGGAGGTCTTTTTGTTTTAGTGATCGATCGCTGACAAATTCTTGCAAAATTTCTAGGGGGGTGGCTGGGTTCAGTTGATAGTGTTGGTCTTCAAAGTTTTCAATTAGGTTCACCAACAGCCGGAGCAGTTGTTCTTGGGCTGGGGAGAGCTGTTCTCCTAGCTGCATTAGTTTGGTTACTTCTGCTAGGTAATATTCGTTTTCTTCTTCTGTCTCGATGACTTTGGGTTGAACCACTGTCAACAGACGGCCATATTCTTGATTTGGTGCAGCTATCATGGTTTCCACTTTTCTTTATCGTATTCGGCGTGGGTGAGGATGTCGCGGACGAAGATGGTTCCGCTTCGATAGTTTATTTCAGCAATGAGTCGATAGTGGTTTCCTTTGATATTAAATACTGTGTAAATTCCGACTAAATCGGCGGTGGGGTAGCTTTCTCGCAGTTCGACTAGGTTTTGCCAGTCTGCTGTTTTGGCGGTTTGATACCAGGTGTCTAAGGCTGTTTCTGAGTCGGTGTGGATTGTGGCGAATTGCACTAATCTCTTACGGCTGATGATGTGCATCTATTTAAGATCCATCGCCCATTATCTAGATTTTCTGAGGAATGAGACGATAACCCATCGCGTTCATGATCGCATTCACACTTCCAAACTGCGGATTACCATTTTCTGAAAGCGCCTTCTGTACACCCTTCCGACTTAAACCAGACGTTTCTGCAATGGCCGTCACACCTTTAATACGACCAATCAGCCGCAAAGAAGCGAAAAGTGCAGTTCCATCACCACTTTCAGCATATTCCTCGAATAGCACAGTAATATAATGATCAATCTCTTCTGGATGATTGCGAAGATATTCCTCTTCGACTTCTCTGAAAGTTCTATATTTATTCTTCGTCATAACTCAAATACTCCTGCCAATAGGCTTTTGCTAGTTGAATGTTTTGATCTTGACTGCTTTTGTCTCTGCCACACAGCAGGATAACAATGTCATCACCATTTTCACCAAAATAAACCCTGTAACCTGGTCTAAAGAAAATGCGCAACTCACTGATGCCCTCTCCCACTGGTTCACAGTCTCCATTTTTGTCACAGTTGGTTGCTCCTAGTAAGTTTTATAACATAGCGAACTATAGTTCGCAAGTGATCTTAGCGCAAGTCTCTTATCAGCAACAGCCTACCCGATGAGTCAGAAAGCGAATCGATCGACCATTGCTCATTTCCAGCAATCCATGGCATAATTAGAAATTGTGTTTAATTTTTGATCCCTTGCGGGACTTAGGAACCTTCTTATGGCAGCTAAAAAGGGAGTACGGATTACCATCACCCTCGAATGTACCGAGTGTCGGACCA
>JANOXZ010000476.1:0-3111 GCA_031418695.1 Synechococcales cyanobacterium VAR_35_metabat_10 | reverse complement strand
GTTTTTTGGCGTGGTCACGGTTACTTCTGCGGCGGCTGGTCATCTGCGCTCCATTGCCTCAAACTGTTGACTAAAAACAGTTTGACATCTTTTGTTCACCCTCTTGACAAAGCTCTGCTTTTCTTAACTTGTCACTAATGGTAGGCAACAGCAAAGTCAGGTCTGAGTTGAATGGCCTGATTGTAATCAGCCAATGCTCCGCGATAGTCCTGAAGACGCTCTGCTTTTAGAACACCTCGAAAGTACCAAACAGTAGCAATGTCAGGTTTGAGTTGAATGGATTGATTGTAATCAGCTAATGCTCCGCGATAGTCCTGAAGTTGTGTATGTTTAACATTACCGCGACCTGCGTAGCCCTGCGCAAAGTTGGGATCGATCGAAATAGACCGATCAAAGTCAGCTAAAGCCCCTTGATAGTCTTTTTTTCCATACTTCCGTTCGGCGGATCTGTAGTAGTCTTCTGGTGTCAGTGGGTTACCAGCTACTTGCCAAATTTGACGATGATTAGCAGGAGAGACTGCATCGACGAGTTGAACTATTTTCGTTGGACGATGCGTAAATTTCGGTCTAGCGATTGATCCAGTTGTTTTACTAATCTCGATCGAATTCTTAGCAGCAGCGATTGTTCCAACGATAGGAATTGTCAGCATTATGATGGCTAGCTTTACCCATAGTAAGGTCTGATTTAGCATAAAAACACAGTTATTTATAATTATATCAATAATAAACTAAGCCGATCAAAAGTCAAATAAGTAACGTAAAGTTACTGCACTATCGATATAATTTTGAATATCAATACTAATTATTATTAACCACATGATAATGTTTTAAAGTGATACTCAAATATTCAATTATTCTAAACAAGGAATTACTACTTAGATCGTATTAATACTAGTTAAAACTGTGAGAAGTTCACAATTAGATTGAAATCGGTAACACCAAACGCTTAAAAAGGAGAACCAAGGTTAGTTGCAGTATTAGGAATTTTCAATATAGCACCTATACCTTGATTAGTAGCACCATCAAGACCGACAAAGCCACTTGTATTAAAAGGAGCACCACCTACTACCGACACTAACTCATCATTTGGAACTTCAATTAGTTCTTTTTGTTCGTTGCACAAATTATTTAACTGAATCATTGAATTACCTCATTATTTAAGTAGAAGTCACAAATTTTTTGTGACTGCAACTAACTTAGTACATCTCTCTGCCGCTTGTCGTTAGAAAATCTTGCTAAATACTATCAAAATCTTGCTGAATTTTCAAAACACTATTGTAGTATCTGTTGTCTGCTCTGTACTGATCGGGAGTAACTGACAGATGCTTCCGAAATGTGAGGCAAAGATGGCTATGACTGGAGAAGCCTGTAAGTCTAGCAATCTCCGCTATGCTTAAGTTGGTACTTACTAGCAAGTGAGTTACTCTTTCTATTCGACGCTCAATTAAATATCGGTGCGGAGAAACTCCCATAGATTTCTTAAACAGACGAGAAAAATGATAATGACTCATATCTATTAAGTTGGCTAGTTCTGTCAAACCTAAATTCCAGTCAAGATGGGCATCAATATAGTCAATCACTTGCTGTAAATCTTTACGAGATAAAGCATTAGTGTTTTCTTTAATGTTATGCTTATGAACACAATAGTTTTCCAGCAAATGAGATGCAAGAAAAGCAGCCGCTGAGTCAACATACATCTGATTAACTGCTCGATCAGATTCCAGTTTTGACTTAAGCGATAGCCCAATTCCATAGATCACTGGATCGGATTGCGCAAAATGTGGCAATATCTCTATGCGATCTGGCTTAATAAATTCATAAGCAGAATGGGTGACAAATTCTGGCTCTAAATAAAGGAAAGTAACTAAGCCTTCTTCATCCCAGCAAGCAGAGTGGGTAACACTTGCAGGCATAACGACAACATCACCAGTTTCAATGCAAATATCTTTAACATCATCGCCAAGTCGCTTTTTTAATACTTTTTGAGGTTGATGAAAAATTGCGATTACATTCTGTTCGGGTGAGTGTTCTGGAGATTCATTAGCAGCAAGCAGATAAGATTCAATATGAATGCTATTCCAGCCTGCCTCGAAACTTGAAATAAGAGGTTCACAAGAAAAAACTTTCAATCCAGTACTTTTTTTAGTATGATTGATAGCCGAAGTTTTTTGCATTTGACTTCCAAAATAATAGTAATTATCCTGATTTTATCTTAAAGGATGTTTGAAAAGTCTGGAGTTGGTTAAATTTCAGGCTAGCCGTCTTACCATAATACGGATCATGGCTAAGTAGATTAACGTCTCAGAAGTAGCAGGAAGTTTTTCGTAATCTTTGCGTAGCGGGTGACCCGCTCAGTCAATCGGCAACAGCTTGGTGCAACGCACGCTGAGGTTTCCTCAGCGCGATTGTATCCGCAGTTCATCAGCCAACCAAAGGTGCGTTCAATCACCCACCGCTTAGGTAATAAAACAAAACCCCAGAGAATTAAAAATCCATGGGTTAAGAATTTATTTTATAATTTTTTATTTACAAAGTGAAACTTACAGCGGTTCGCAGACATATGGGGGACACTTGAAATCCTCTACCTCTTTCTGAATAAGGCTTTTGAAAATAACTGTACTCCATGAACCCGCAAACCGCTGTAATTTAGTAATTGAGTTTCACCATTTATAATTGGTTTAGCTGGCCAGCTTTAATTTACCAACGAGTTACATGAATGGATAAAGTTAAACTAAGCTAAAAGCCTTGACCAAGAGGATTAGAGTCACCATTGGGAAAACCGGATACTGATATGGGCTTTTGATTCGATGGAATACTTATTATGGGCTTTTGATTTGATGAAATACTTACATTGTCAAGCACTACAAATTTATTAAAATTAAGAAAACTATCAAACAAACCTCCTCCTGTCAAAAGCATTTCCTCTGGAGTTAAATCCGATAAATGGATCTGGTCTGTGCTATTGGAACCCTGAACTTGTAGCTCTTGGATTTCTAACATAATTTTTGGGTTTGTGTGTGTAGTTGAGTATATAGCTCTCCGTATTAAAACTTTCCTGATTAATTTCTCATGTCATCGAAACTAAAACCGAAATTGAGAAGACAAGCCACC
>JANOXZ010000475.1:0-6967 GCA_031418695.1 Synechococcales cyanobacterium VAR_35_metabat_10 | reverse complement strand
GAAAAGTACATTGATTTGCTAAATGATTTTCCTCCTCGTCCAATCAAGTCAGAGGAAGAATTTAGGGCAGTTCAGGACGTAGTGGATTCTTTATTAGATCTGGGGAAACTTAGCTCTGACCAAAAAGAATATCTAAATTTATTGGGGATGATTATCCATGATTATGAAACAAGGGTAATCGAAGTTCCAGACATTTTTGGGGTGGAGT
The DNA here is from genome assembly GCA_031418695.1 of Synechococcales cyanobacterium VAR_35_metabat_10. GTDB lineage: Bacteria > Cyanobacteriota > Cyanobacteriia > Cyanobacteriales > Chamaesiphonaceae > JAAFHZ01. The sequence goes on along the minus strand of JANOXZ010000475.1, from coordinate 6,759 downwards.
TATTAAATGTTTTGATTGAGGAATGGGATTTGAAACAAAAAGAGTTGGTGCCAATTTTTAAGACGGAATCAATTGTATCTGCTGTACTCAATGGGCATCGGCAGCTTACTGTTGAACATATCCAAAAATTGGCTGAGTTTTTTCATGTTTCACCAGCAGTTTTCTTTCCACGCTTTGGTAATATTAAGACTTGAATTGTGTTGGTCGCTGCCAGGAAAATTGTTGCAAATTTTGGCAATTTTAAATTGGATGTTTAGCTTAAAACACTAATAGCAGTTATGACTAAAAAAGCGTCAGCTCAAATTTGGCATGGATCATTTTTGACAGGATGTATTCCAGTTTTTATCCAAAGTTCTCTAGTGGCTTGGATAGAATCTTCTTTTGGATAACGCTCATCATTTAGATCTAGACGTTTACAAGTAGCTCTCCCTGTTGATGTGACTCCCTGAATCACAATGCCGCCATTTAACCAAATAAAATGTTCTGCCCATCTTTGGCTACGAGGATTGAAGATTGGAACGATTTCTTTGGTTTCTGGGTCAAATCCGGCCACAAAATTGTAGCGCCGTTCATTGCATCAACGACAAGCCAAAGCCAGATTGTTAATTTCGTCAGAACCTTCTAACGATCGGGGAATAACATGATCAACCGTAAAGCGGTTGGCACTTAGGCGTTCTGGAGAATGGCAATATTCGCATAAATATTTTGCTCTCTCCCGTACCGCCTTCTTTATCGCGTCATTGATCGACATCTTGCGCTGCCATCATGGCATTGATGTGAGTAAAGATTCGATCGAGTTCTCCAATGGTATCGAGTTCTGTGATTTCTTCTGCCACTAATTGATCAGCCTTCTTTTTATCTAGTAATATTTCCATTCGCTGCTGAAGTGACTCACTAAATTTAAACAGCTTCCAGCCATCAACTTTTTCGAGACAAATTTCGTTTATCAAAGAGGATGGTTTACCAAGGGTGGAAATAATTGTAGGCTCCAAAATCTAGACTGTTGTGGGTGGCATATCTTAACCTGATTATAGCCTGCCTGCTAAGTATGGATCTGGGGATAATGTCATAGAGCTTGACTGTGAGGAATTGACGGATCATCGATGTGTCTGAATTTGTTAGATATTTGTGCTGAAGAAAAAGGCTGTCGAAATCTGAGAATATTAGTGAATGTCCATTCCCAATAATTTGCTGATGAAGCCCTATCAAAAAATCGCGATCGAAGAATGTCATGAACCTTTATTGCCCTTGCTTGGTGATGAGTTTGCCTTGGTAAGACCCCATGCTTATATGGCTTGTGGGGCAGATTATGGTGGGAAATCGCCGTATTTTTTGCGTCAGGGATCGATCGAACGCCTCCGGCAAGCCCAGCAGCATCTGCAAATTTTGCGACCCGGTTGGCGACTGCAAATCTTTGATGCCTATCGACCAGTTGAAGTACAGAAATATATGGTGGAATATACTTTTCAGCAGGTTTTAGTTGAACGCGGATTACAAAATTTAAGGTTGGCTTCTGACCAAGCCGAGGAAATTTGGCAGCAGGTTTATAAAATTTGGGCGATCCCCAGCTTTGACTTAGAAATACCACCACCCCATAGTACCGGAGCGGCGATCGATCTCACTCTTTTAGATGCGGAAGGGAACGTCGTCGATATGGGATCGCCGATCGATGAGATGTCAGACCGATCGCAGCCCGATCATTTTGCTGGCGATCCCCAGGGGCAACAGTTTCACGAACACCGCGAACTCCTCAAAAAAGCCATGAATGCCGCTGGTTTTGAGCGACATCCAGGGGAATGGTGGCATTTTTCTTGGGGGGATCAGCTCTGGGCTTGGATCTGTCAAGAGAATAATGGAGTGGGATCAGTGGTAGCTCATTATGGTAGGTTTATCGAATAGTCAGTTTCCTTTTTGCCATGCGCGTATACGTTATTCTCTTCAACGCCCGTACCGACAATGAAGGCATCCATTCCGTGCGTGCCGAAGGCCATGATCTTATTTATATGTTTGCCGACGAAGATGATGCCACTCGTTACGCCATGATGTTGGAGGCTCAAGACCTTCCTGCGCCTGCGGTGGAGCCATTGGATTCCCAAGAAATTGAAGAATTTTGTGCTGATAGCAACTATGAATGTGTGCTGATCGAACAAGGCATGTTGGTGGTGCCGCCAGAGAATAATTTGACTGATACCGATTGGCAGGCTGATGGCCAACATCGCAAGACTGCCGAGACTGCGGATGAAGATGCCAGTAGTGACGTAGACTACGATCGAATTCGTCGTCAATTGGAAGGATTACTTTAATGCCAGAACCGTCACCTCAAAGGGGCTACTTGACCACCGAACAGGTCAATGAGCGCAGCAAAAATCTTGATCGATTGAGTGTGATCGAGCTAGTAGATTTATTTAATATCGAAGATAACCAGACCATTAAAGCTATTGCTGGTGCCAGAGCAGAGCTGGCTCAAGTTATTGAGGCCACTGCTGCTGGGATGCGTCAGGGTGGTCGGCTGTTTTATATCGGCGCGGGAACTAGTGGCCGCTTAGGGGTGTTAGATGCCGCTGAATGTCCGCCGACTTTTTGTACTTCGCCAGAAATGGTGCAGGGGATTTTAGCTGGGGGGGATGGTGCCTTGGTGCGTAGCTCGGAAGGCTTGGAAGATATTGCTGCTGATGGGGCGCAGGCGATGGTCGATCGGGGTGTGGGCAAAAATGATGTATTAGTGGGGATCGCGGCTGGTGGTACTACGCCTTATGTCCACGGTGCTTTAAAGGCTGCCAAAGAACGGGGCGCGACCACGGCATTTATTGCTTGTGTGCCCCTAGAACAAGTCTCTGCTAAAGCAGATATCGAAATTCGATTATTGGTCGGGCCAGAGATTTTGACTGGTTCTACCCGGCTTAAGTCGGGCACTGTGACCAAAATGGCCTTGAATATTATTTCTACGGGGGCGATGGTGCAAATGGGTAAGGTTTATGGCAACCGCATGGTAGATGTGGCTGTCACAAATTCTAAGCTGCACGATCGAGCCATCCGGATGTTGGCGGATTTGGCTGAGATAGATTACCAGGCTGCTACTGAATTGCTAGAAGCTGGCGATCGATCGGTAAAAGTTTCGTTGCTGATGCATTGGACTGGTGTGAGCCAAGCCCAAGCTAAACAGCTATTGCAAGATCAGCAAGGGCAGTTGAGACAGGCTAGATCTGCTGCCTCGAACCCTGCCTAATTGCTACAACAAGGATGAAGAAGATTGGCCGCTGAGCGCTGTTGCCCGCTCGCGGTCACGATTCTCCCCCATATCATGGTCGATCGTTAGTCGCTCCGGCTTACAGCGTTTGATTACTGCCTGAATACCTTGAGCAGATTCGCTTTCTAGGTCTTCGATGTAACCCTTCATTGCTGACTCTGCTTCCTTTTCATCGGCGAAAGGGCCAAAGTAGTAAGTACATTTGGGCTGTGTGGTAGATACTTCGATCCACCATGCTTGGCCCAAAAAATCTAGGGTATTAGTCCAGATCTCTCCGATCTTCCCGAGCTTCATTGGCATTTTTCTATTTAAATCAAATTTACGATAAATGTTGACAAGGAAAAAGATTTTCCCCTCTGCAAAAGTTTGCCATCAGAATTAACGACAGTAGAAAGTTAGTAGATCAAGATCATCTAGTAAAAGTACCTACTTGCCTGTGGCTAGGCGGTTCTTCGCAGATGCCTTTATGAATAATGGAGGGGAATCAGTCTAGAGTCAACCTCAATATTCACCAAACTTCATAAGAATCACCATTCAGGGCACAATCTTTACTTTATTTTAACAAAATAATCCGATTTCTCATCTGTGAAAGGTATGACCTGTAATACTTTGCTGCTCAGTCGATCGGGTTAGATTAAATTTTAAAAACTCCACCCGCCTAGGCAGATGAAGTTTCTAATAGTTTTGTGATAATCTAGCTGATCGATCTACTTATAGTCGTATCCGATTTGACCACCGCTGACGCTGGATCTCATATAGAGCCATCGCCGCTGCGGTAGCCGCATTCAGGCTGGCAGTTTTACCCGAAAGTGGGATCGAAATCAAGAAATCACAGGTGTTTTCGGTAAGTAAACTTAGTCCTTCGCCTTCTGCTCCAATAACTACAACAACTGGCCCAGTGAATTTAACATCATGGATGGCAGTAGGAGCAGTAGCCACTGTGCCATAGATCCAGAATCCGGCTTCTTTGAGTTCTTGCAGGGCGCGACTGAGGTTTGTGACTCTAGCAACGGGTAAATGCTCTAGCGCCCCGGCAGCGACCTTCTGAACGCTGCTGGTGATACCTACGGCTCGCCGTTGGGGAATCACTAAACCTTGAACACCAAGAGCTTCGGCAGTGCGTACCATTGCACCTAAGTTTTGGGGATCAGTGAGGCTATCTGCAACTAAAATTACTGGTTGCTCGCCAGATTCCTTAGCTTTGGTAATCATTTCAGTCAGATCCCAATAGTGGTAGGGGGCAACTTGAGCCACGATCCCTTGGTGATTACCACCATCGCAAAGCTGATGTAAACGACGCACATCTACTTCGTCTACTACTGTCCCGGTGCCTTTGGCTTCGGTAACTAGTAAATTAAACTGGGGATCGTAACGAAGTTTGGGTAGTAGCCAAATCCGATTGATCTGCCGACCGCTTTCTAAAGCACTAAGTACCGAATGCTTGCCGTAGATAAAATCTTCGGAGGCTTGTTCTAGTGGTGCTGAAGATTCTTGGGCGTTGGGTTGCTCAAAATAGATAGTGTCACCTTCTACTTTGTCTTTCCCGGCGTATCTTTGGTCGCCATAAGGCTTCCGAGGCTCTCTGTCGCCTTGGAATCCACCACCATCTCTGTTGCCAAAAGATTTACGGGGTGCTCTGTCCTCGCCGCCAAACCGATTATCACTAAAAGATTTGCGAGGTGCTCGATCGGTTGGGTTAAATGATTTTCTTGCTGGTCGATCGCTTTCAAATCTCCGTTCGCCATCAAAATTGCGGGCTGGACGATCGGAGAAACCACCGCCATCTCTGTCACCAAAAGATTTACGTGGTGCCCGATCAGTTGGATTAAACGGTTTTCTTGCTGGTCGATCGCTCTGGTATCCACCATCATCAAAAGATTTACGAGGTGCGCGGTCATCGCCACCGAAGCGACTGTCACCAAAAGGTTTGCGGGCTGGCCGATTCCTCTCCGAGGACGCTTCGCGATCGGAGAAACTTCCACCACTGTCTCTGTCGCCAAAGGATTTACGAGGCGCGCGGTCATCGCCACCAAAGCGATTATCACCAAAAGATTTGCGAGGTGCTCTATCTGTTGGATTAAATGGCTTGCGGGGACGGTCAGAGAATCCACCATCTCTGTCACCAAAGGACTTTCGAGGTGCCCGGTCATCACCACCGAATCGGCGATCGCTGTCAAAGGATTTTTTTGGCCGATTCCTCTCCGAGGACGCTTCGTGATCGGAGAAACTTCCTCCGCCGTCTCTGTCGCCAAAGGACTTATGAGGTGCTCGATCGTCTCCCCCGAATCTGCTATTACCAAAAGACTTACGTGGACGATCAATAGGAGCGCCGCCGTCGCGGTTAAAAGGCTTGCGCGGTGGCCGGTCATCGCCGCCGAATCTGCTATCGCGGTCAAAAGATTTACGGGGAGCGCGGTCATTAGGATTAAATGGCTTGCGGTCGCTCTCGAACTTGCGGGCTGGCCGATCGTTAGAGAAGCTACCACCGTCTTTGTCACCAAAGGACTTGCGCGGTGGCCGGTCATCGCCACCAAATCTGCTATCACGGTCAAAAGATTTACGAGGAGCGCGGTCGTCGCCACCTACTCTACTGTCTACTGTTCTGCGGGGCTTGCGATCGCGGGGGGTAGCGTCATCAGAACGACGACTACCAAAATTACCACCAGCTTTACGGGGTTTAAAAGGCATAAAAAAATACTCGATCGCTCAAATGTCGATCGGCTCAAAGGGTAGCAGAGACCAAAACTATTTCTGCCAGCAGTATTTGCAGGCGTTGGGGATTGGTGAGGTACAGGTAGCCAATTAATGTTTCAAAACCAGTGGCTTGCTGGTATGTCTCGGGACTGACGCGGCGTGGACCGCCGCTGGCTGCATTGCGACCGCGTTTGAGCCAAGACAGCTCCAACTCGGTCAACTTGGGCAATAGCAATTCTAAATGACGAGCTTGAGTCTCGGCTCGGACTTGAGCAACCACTTCTTGATGATAGGAGTGTGGTTTCTTGAGGGGCATTAGTAAGCTGGTGCGTACATATAGCTCGTAAACGGCATCGCCAATGTATGCCAAAGACACTGGTGATACTTGTTGTATGGGCAAAGACAACCCACCAATTGCCGGTAGGTTCGGCCAAATCTCTTCATCCAGGTCGGTCACAAAGTTAACTATAAAGTTAGCTAATTAAATAATTAATCGATCATCAAAGTTGAATGCCAATTTGAATGATCGATATCATTAGTAGAAAGGTGGAGCGAAAAATAGAGCTGTCCGCGACATGTATTTCCGTGGAAGTACGAGCGCTAATGCTCTAAGCCGCTGGCACATTGGCTAGAGCATCATCCACTGAGGTCTGAATAGACAAGAATTTCTCTAGTCTTACCAATTTGACAGTTTGCATTACCCGAGCATTGGCAATTACTTGCAAAGAACCTTCTACAGATTGGGTTTTTTTGACTAGTTTAACCAAGGCTCCTAAACCAGAGCTGTCTACGAAATCGATCTTAGAGAGGTCTAAGAT
>JANOXZ010000474.1:0-2155 GCA_031418695.1 Synechococcales cyanobacterium VAR_35_metabat_10 | reverse complement strand
GACATCAACAACGCGCAGTTTTGGACGGGATTACGGCCCGCAACCCCTTCAAATCTACCTTACATCGGTAAAAGTAAGGTCAGCAAGTTATTTTTGAATACGGGCCACGGAACACTGGGATGGACCCATGGCTGCGGTTCTGGAAAAGCCATCACCGACATTATTTTAGGCAAGAAACCAGCGGTGGATTTCGCGTTTAGTTAATTCCGCGCGCGGCAGAGAAAATACTATAGCGAGCAAAATGCAAACGTTGATTGGGGTCGATAAACTAAACGCATGAAGAGCAGTATAAACTTAACAACTACATCGACAGGAGCCCTTTATGCTGAAGAACCTCGCGCCCTATAAACGCTTCGTCACCGTTGGCTTATTAGCAGCGACAGCTTTGCTTTTTGCCGCCTGCACCAGCACACCCCCTACCCCTACGGTATCAGCCAGTGACACCCTACAGCGTGCCGAGCGGGCCATGGGTGCGGTAGGTCTTAAAACTTTACGATATTCAGCGACGGGAACGGGTGGCATCTTTGGCCAAGCCCATCTACCAAACACGGCATGGCCCAAAGTAAACGTCAGCAACTTCATGCGCTTACATGATTACGACAATGCCGCACTGCGCCAAGAACAAGCGATCAGCCGCGCTGAACCTAACGGCGGTGGGGCAATACCGCTGATGGGCTTGGGCGAGCAACGTACGGTGGCCATGTTGGTGGGTGCGAACGCGTGGAATGTGGTCGGCACCGCATCAGCCGCTGCACCGGTCGCACTCGACCAACGCATTCACGATCTTTGGACCAGCCCGCACGGCGTGATCAAAGCAGCACTTAAGAGTAATGCCACGGCGGTGAGCCGCAGTATTGATGGGCAGAGCTACACTGCCCTGTCCTTCACCCAGTCTGGCCGCTTCATCGCCACAGCATTCATCAACGCCCAGGGCTTAGTAGAGCGGATCGAATCGCGCGTATCCAATCACGTCATGGGCGACGTTGATGTGGTCACTCAATTTAGCGACTACAAAGATCACAACGGCGTTAAGTTCCCAAGCCGTATCCGCCAAAGTCAGGCGGGATCAGCGGTGCTGGATGTACAGGTCAGTGACGTGCAAGTGAACATTCCATTGGACATCACAGTGCCAGAGCCAGTACGCACTGCTGCCGAGCGTGCCGTGGCTGAAAAAGCTGCCGAAGGCGTTTGGTTTATTGGCGGAGGCTCACACAACAGCGTGGCCATTGAAATGAAAGACCACGTGATGTTGATTGAAGGCCCGCTCTACGATGGCCGCACGGCTGCGGTGCTAGCCGAAGTAAAAAGAGTGATTCCAGGCAAACCTATCCGCTATGTGGTGAACTCGCATCACCATTTTGATCATGCGGGCGGCGTGCGCGCCGCAGTAGCCGATGGTGCCATTTTGGTTGCTAGCGCTAAGGCCAAACCTTTCTTTGAACGGGTGCTCGACAACCCTAACCGCATCAACCCTGATCTATTGGCTAAATCTGGTACGACAGCCAAAGTAGAGGCGGTTGACGGCAAACGAATATACAGCGATGGCACACGCACGGTAGAAATTCATTTGATCAGCGATAGCGTGCATGCGGATGGCTTCATGATGGTGTACCTCCCCAGAGAGAAGTTGCTAATCGAAGCGGATGCCTATACGCCCCTGTCTCCGAATACCGCGCCTCCGGCAACGCCCAATGCCAATCACATCAACTTAATCAATAACATTGAAGGGCTGCGGCTAAGTGTGGAGCGGATATTGCCGCTGCACGGACGGATGGTGCCGCTGAATGAGTTGTATTCGGCAGCGGGACGCAAACTTTAGCCCACGCATTGCTATTTAGGCACTCTAACCCACCCCTCCATCAACACCCTGGCACTGCGGCTCATGATGGCTTTGGTCACCACCCACTCGCCGTTCACTTCTGCAGCCTCTGCGCCCACGCGCAGGGTGCCAGAGGGATGACCAAATCGCACTTCGGTGCGCTTGCCACCACCAGCAGCCAGATTCACTAAAGTACCCGTGATCGCCGCAGCAGTGCCAATGGCGACTGCTGCGGTACCCATCATGGCGTGATGCAACTTACCCATTGATAAGGCGCGAACCAATAGATCCACATCGCTTGTTTTTACTGCCTTACCGCTGGAGGAAACATAGTCC